>CAZOAS010000049.1:0-10877 GCA_964577745.1 uncultured Fervidobacterium sp. | reverse complement strand
AGGTCAAAAATTCAAATATGCTTTAAAGCTTCATTCACACTCCAATGTTCTTCAAGTAATTTTTGGCACGTATCAAAATCTTTGCCAGTTAGTATCATGAGTATCGCCAATTTAGGTTTATTACCAGCCTTCTCAAGGTACTGCGAAGCGGTTTCGTAACTAACCCCTGTTGATTCCATAATTATCCTTTTAGCACGTTCTTTGAGTTTTTCGTTCAGTACAAGCACATCGACCATGTAATTTTTGTACACCTTTCCAAGTTTTATCATCGTTGCTGTGCTTATCATGTTTAGTACCATCTTCTGCGATGTGCCAGCTTTCATCCTCGTACTTCCCGCTATCACTTCAGGACCTGTGAGAATTGAAATAACGATATCGGACACATCTTGGAGTTCTGGATTACTCACATTGCATATCAACGCAGTTGAACTACCTTGCGATTTTGCAAAATTGAATACTCCCCTAACGTAAGGTGTCCTCCCACTTGCGGTGATACCTATCACGAAATCTTTTGAATTCACACCTATCTTCTTTGCATCACTCTCACCAAGCAATACATCATCTTCAACTGCTTCCACAGACCTTTTAAGTGCTTCATCACCACCTGCTATGAGCGCTGTGAAAATTCCTTCGGGCACTCCAAAAGTAGGTACAACTTCAGCAGCATCGAGAAATCCTATTCGACCACTCGTTCCAGCACCTGCGTAGATCACTCTCCCACCGTTTTTTATGGCATTCACACAGTGCTCAACAACGATAGCAACCTTATCCAAAACTTGCTCAACAGCTTTGGTAATCTTTTTATCTTCGTTGTTGATAACTTTCAATATCTCGTAAGTACTAAGAGAATCTATATCTGTTGTTTTCGGATTGACCATCTCCGTTTCAAGTGTGGCAAATTTTCTCATCTTATCACCTCTTTTTCCGCTTTGGATTTATTGAAAGGTAAAACTCCAAGAGGTTTTATCTTACCACTGAGCACATCGTAAACGGCATTTTGTTGACCTTCCAGTGCACCAAATGTAACTATGGAATTTTTGCACAAGAGCGCATCGTAAGGATTGCGCATAGCAATGATAATTAGATTAGATACCTTGTCAAGTTCGATAATGTATCTTTTTAAGAGATTATTTTTGTAAGCATCGAATGAAATCAAGATAATACGCTTACCTTTGTAGTTATCCACATTCAAATTAGTTTTATCCGTTAGTATTAAAATCTCCGAACAATAGCGCTCGGCAAGTTTTTTAGCTAAATGCGGGACAGCATTAAGGTCATTTTCATTAACAGGAGAACCTGGAGGTGCAAGCATCGTTATTATGTAATCTATATTCTCAACAGGTAATTGTAGTCTTTCAGAATTAACAACGGTTACGGACTTCTCATAAAGCTTTTGCATAAGTTCTCTATGTTCATTTGAACCAACAATACTTAGAGGAGGTCTTTCGTTTTTTATTTTATGCGTAAACTCATTTACTCGGTTCAGACTTTCATATAGTCTTTTCTTAGCATCTTCATCAGTTAAAACCCACTCAACAAATTGGTTGAATGCCTTTAGTTGTGTCTCTGGTTCATGGCATATTGTTAATACATCCATGCCCGCCTCAAATGATAATTTCAGTCGTTGCGTTACATCAAACTCACTCACGCCTCCCATCAACAAATCATCGGCAACTAATAACCCATCGTAACTGAGCATCTCTCTGGCTAACGTGGTCAATATCTTCTTTGAAAGTGATGCAGGGAGATTGTCATCTTGGAACAGAGGCAAGTTTACATGTGTTGGCATCCACGAATCGCAATTTATCCCTAAGAATGGTGGTAAATCTTCGTTAAACATCTCATTATAACCTTTTCTTACAACTGGAAGTGAAAAGTGAGGATCTATAAACACATCACCAAGTCCTGGAAAATGCTTTAAACATGTCTTAATACCAGCGTTTTCACAAGCATAAGCAAATATAGTTCCATACTTAATGACATATAAGGCGATATCAGAGAAAGATCTTATACCTATCACCGGATTGTAGGGATTTCTATTGACATCAACAACAGGTGCGAGGTTCCAGTCTATTCCAACCGCTTTCATTTCTTTAGCCATTACACTGACTCCATTATACACTAATTCAGGGTCATTGGTAGCGGTACATGCCATATGACTCGGTAAGATTGTGAAGCCTTCCCTCAACCTTGTTACATTACCACCTTCTTGGTCAATTGCAAAAACCGGTCTGTAACCAAGAAAGTTTGATATATCTTCTGTAAATTTGAGGAGTTTCTCAGGTGTTTCCACGTTTCTTGAAAAAAATATAACAAAGCCTGGTTTAATTTCTTTCAGTACGTCCATGTTAGATGTCTCAAGTTCTGTGCCGTAAAGACCTATCATGAATAACTTTCCGATATCCGATTTGGAAATAGCCATACCTCTCCCCCAAAAGTATAAGATTTTTTCAAACGTGTATTACCTTAAGCTTGCCGTACAAAAGAATATCATCCACAAAGTTTAGATATTCATCGTAATTAGCCTTCAATAATTCTTCTTTGTTTTTCCTAAAGTTTACTATCCCAGAGAGTTTGTCAGCTCTTTCATCATTAATGGAAAACTCATTGTACTTTTCGAAATAATCAAAGAGCCAGATGGCAACTTCGAAGAAATTATCATTCACACTTGGAAAAAACTCGATACCGTGACAGACCTTTCCGGTGTATTCCCTGTACTGTGGTATAAAATCACGTTTCCTGAATTTCAGATTTGGAAATCTCATCTTTAGCGATTCAAAGAGGTCATCTGAATCTACCCAAGGAGCACCTAAGAACTCAAAAGGCTTTGTCGTACCTCGTCCAACACTTACGTTTGCCGCTTCGAACAAACACATACCCGCATAACAAAGTAAAGAAGAAAACGTGGGCAAATTCGGTGATGGAATGTTCCAGAATAAATCAGTCTCACAATGCATTTCACCATTCCATCCTTCACATTTTACTATTTGTAAATCAACATCCAGCTTAAGATATTTCTTATAGTAAAATGCAAGTTCACCTGTTGTTAAGCCGTATCTGATTGGTAATTCGAAAGCACCAACGATAGAATCAAGAGATTTTGGTATACGCGTGCCTAATACCCATCTGCCAAGAGGATTTATTCTATCAAGTACGATTACTTTCTTACCACATTCCGATGCAATCTTAAGCACTTGTGCAAGTGTGTAAATGAACGTGTAATACCGTAATCCAACATCTTGAATATCGTACAATAGCACATCAACATTATCGACGAATCGACATTCTAAGGTATCTCTTAATCCGTATAAACTGACAACAGGGATATGATATTTTGGATGGAGAGAATCTTGAACATTATCACCGTCAGCTTGCCCGTAAAGCCCGTGCTCTGGTACGTATATTGCTTTTACCTGAATTTGTCTTTCAAAAAGTTCATCGATTAAAAGTTTAAATTGTCTATTTACTGAGGAGTAATTTGTCACAACACCAATTTTGAATTTTTTAAGCTCATCGAAGTTGAAAACATCTATACCATTTAAAACTCGCCTCGCCATCCATACTCCCCCGAAATTTTTAAAATCTTCCAGTTGTTTAATTTACGTATATTAATGATATAACATTCATCCAATATTTCGATATATTATTATTATGATATAACAGGATTTATTGACATTCATCGGTAAATATTGAAAGAATTCTTTGTTTTTTGAATTTTTTCCGATTTTGGAAATTACTATTACAAGGCATATAATTGATATACCAAATCATCTCAGAGGGTGTCTGGTCTGTAACGTCACAAAATATTGAACAAAAGTGTTACCTTAAAAATTTTTGCTCATTCAACCTTGCTTTTTCGTTCATCTTAATACATATACCTTTGCTTCTATTCCTCTTTGTTCTATCTTTTGTCTACATTCTTTCGGAGTTATCCCTTTGTGTCTCATATGTGGTCTTTGATTGGGGATGTGGGAGTATAATAAATTTTTTGTCTGAAGATTAAGCTCGTTAACTTATAGATGAAGCAGTCAGATTTCAATATATGAGTGATAATCAAAAATCTTTTTCTGGTAAGATTTCTAAATAATTAATTTTTCGAGTGATAATTTGGTAGAAAAGTCTGGGAATTTTTTCACTGTTAGACACAAAATTCTTGTGCAGTCTCAAACTCGAAGGTGAACCACCAAGCCCAATAAATCCACCTTCAGGTTGTCCTTTCCATCCAAGGTGCCAATTCGCCCAGGAAATTTGTAAGACGCAAAAGCCAGTATTATCAGGGAACGAACACAAAGTAGCATGTCATTTTCCGCAAGGTAAGATTTAAACATAAATATTTTGTTTAGAAGGTGAAAAGATGGCAAAGTTATTAGGGAACAAAACAATTAGAAATGTCGATAGAATCATCGAAAACGGAATAAAAGAGAAGATTTATCCCGGTTGCACGTTGTTAGTTGGTTTCAAAGATGAGATTGTATACGAAAAAGCCTATGGAACGATAGATGATGTATCTCAAACCAGTATGGATACGTTGTACGATTTGGCAAGTTTGACGAAGGTTATAGCCACAACAACGGCGATTATGAGACTTTTCGAAGATGGAATGATATCGCTCAGCGATAAAGTTGGAGATTTCTTAGATGTCAGTGGAGAGAAAGCAGATGTGACTATCTTCGAATTACTTACACACACCTCCGGACTTCAACCGTACAGTGATATGTGGAGGATTCTCAGAGGAGAGGAATTGAAAAGAGAGATAATAAACATACAACCAACTTGTAAAGGCAAGATGCAATATTCATGTTTGAATTTCATAACGCTCATGGCTATCGTTGAAAAAATCACCGGTGAATCGTTCGATAAATACGTACATGGATTACTCAGTATAGAAGACTTGTTGTTTAAGCCTGACCGTGACAAAACAGATAGATGTGCTCCGACGAGTGAACGCGATGGTGTCCGATTGAAAGGTTTACCAGACGATGAGCTTGCCTATTATCTTGATGGTGTAAGTGGTAACGCCGGGTTGTTTGGTTCAGCACGTGCGATACACACGTTCGTAAGTCGTTTGTACAGTGGTTATTACGTTTCTAAAAATGTGGTACACCTATTCACTCAGACGATAGTAACAGATCCATCTGATTCTTCGAACAAAAGACACATCGGTTGGATGGCACCAGTTAAAGGCGGAAGCACAGGTGATTTTGGAAATGATAGTATGTTTGGACACACCGGATTTACCGGTACAAGTCTGTGGTGTACGAAGGAAGGGTTGCATGTAATCTTCCTTACGAACAAAGGCTTTTACCAACGTTGGGAAGATAAGATACAAAGAATTAGAAGGTTAATACATAACGTGATTTTCTCTCAATTACTCGATTTGGATTAGAGGGAGCAAAAATGAGGTATTTGTCTAAAATTTGGGATTGGAAGATTTTTGCAGATTTTTGTAATGAAGATGAACATGTGATTCTTGGCTTAATGTCCGGTACATCAGCTGATGGGCTTGATATTGCGAACGTGAAATTCAGGCTAAATGGTAAAGAAATCACGTATGAAATATTGGATGCAACGAGTATAGAATACGGAAGGGACTTCCAAAAGAGGATAATCGATGCTTATTCGAAAGAAACATCGAATGTAGAATATATAACAAAACTCAATTTCGAAATAGCCAAGCAACATGCCCATATGATAAAGAAACTGAATTGGGAATACGATTTCATCGCTTACCATGGACAAACAGTACATCATCTTCCATCGTTTGGTGCAACGTTACAAATTGGTGAACCTGACGTGCTTTCAGTGGTACTGGAAAAACCGGTTATACACGGTTTTAGAACAAAAGATATGGCACTCGGCGGACAAGGAGCTCCAATCAGTGCTTATTTCGATGCATATTTTCTTTTAAAAGATACAAAAACTGTTGTTTTAAACGTTGGAGGTATCTCTAATATCACATCGTTTACTAAGGATGGACAGCTTATCGCATTCGATACAGGACCTGGGAATTGCCTTATCGACGAAGTATGCCAAAGATTTTTTGGCGAAAGATATGATAAAGATGGAACACTATCTTCAAAGGGATACGTTGAAGAAAAAATATTGGAGAAGTTAATATCGAAAAGTTACGAATACATCCAAAAAACACCACCCAAAACAACAGGAAGGGAAGTTTTTAATTTTGATTTTATAACGGATATTCTGAATTACACCTCAAAAGAAAATCTTTTAAGAACTCTTGTTAAATATACGGCAAGTATGATTGATATAAGCCTCAAGAAGCATTTACCAGACGTTAATAAAATAATCATCTTCGGTGGTGGAGCATACAACAAGACGCTTGTAAAAGACCTAATCGATTTTGGATATTCAGTCGAAATTCCCGATGATACATTGATAAATTTCAGAGAAGCGATAGCTATCGCTTTTCTTGGAGAACTATTTTTAAGAGGGCAAGTTTTCGAAAAAACTGTTACAGGTGCGCAAAGGCCATCTTTACTCGGTAAATTATCATTACCTGTCTAATATGTTCGTTTTCGGAGGGATAAAGGATGAGTGAATTTAACTACGATAACTATCACACTTACAAAGAAATCTGCAGAGTTGGAGAACTTGTAAGATATGTGGATGAGATCGAGCCTTTCAACTTTGAGAAAAATAAGAGGTATTTATTTATCGGCTGTGGGAGTTCGTACAACATTGGCCAAATAATCTCTGAGATTTTACAAAGAAAAGGGATAATTTCCAAAGCTCTAACGGCAGGTGAATTCTTTGCCAAAGATTTTTTGTTCGAAGAGATAATCGAAAAACACGATACGGCGATACTCATATCGAGAACAGGAACAACAACGGAGACCGTTGAGGTTGCGAAACGTCTTTCCAAGAAAATGGAGACGGTTGGTGTATCTTGTGAGAAAGATAGTCCGCTAACAAAAGTGTGTAATATAAAGTACGAACTGGATTTTGCCCACGAAGAGTCTGTGGTGATGACAAGCAGTTTCTCGGCTATACTTAGATTATTACTCAACGGTATCGAAAAGCAAGTGATGTCGCCAGAAGAATTTTTGGAAAACTATAAGAATACGATAACTTCCAATGTTATAGAAAACAAAAACCATTTCGTATTCTTAGGATATGGGGAACGTTATTTCATAGCCAAAGAGAGTGCTTTAAAAGTGCAAGAGATGGCACTCTCTCATACCGAGTTTTACGAACCACTCGAGTATAGGCATGGTCCGATAGCTCTTCTCAATGAAAAAACACACGTGACTATTTTTTCTCTTGGAAGCAACGCTGAAAAGCACCTTGCCGAAGAATTAATAAGAAAAGGTGCATCAGTGCATATGTTAGAACCCATATCGTATAAACCGGAATTCGAAGTACAGTTCCTTTCATTGTACAGTCAATTACTCGGCTTTAAAAAAGCACTCTCCAAAGGATTAAATCCAGACAAACCAAATGGATTGGTAAAATCGGTTATTCTCTAAATACCCAAAAAGAGGTGGTGTGAATGCTTTTAGAAAACGTGCTTATCGTTGATCCTATCGATGGCGAATACGTCGGTACTGTGGAATTCGAAGAGAGGATAGAGATAATAGTAAAAACGAATAAAAGTGAATACAAAAGTATCCTGATGCCAGCTTTTGTAGACCCACACATACACGGAATTATGGGAATAGACACGATGACAGCATCGGAATCGGATTTTAGAAAATTTATAGAATACGAAGCTTACGAAGGAGTCTGGTATTTCCTTCCTACAACCGTGACTTGTAAAGTTGAAGGGTTATCTAAGATAAAATTACCAGGGGATTTAAAACTTCACCTGGAAGGTCCATTTATCTCAAAGAAAAGAAAGGGTGCCCATAATGAGGATTACTTGATAGCACCACCGTATGATGTTGAAGAGTTAAGCAAATATATTGACTTATATGATGTGAAATTGATAACAGTCGCACCAGAGCTTGATAGATTTTTTGATTTTGCACAAAGTTGTGTAAAAAAAGATATAAGAATTTCTCTGGGGCATTCCGATGCGAATTTTGAGATAGCAAGAAAAGTCTTTGAGAACGGTTATAACAGAATAACTCATTTTCCAAATGCGTTGAGTCCACTCCATCACAGAGACCTTGGTATGGTTGGTGCGGGATTCTATTTAGATTTCACAGTTGAGATAATAGCCGATGGTGTACACTCATCACCTGAATTTGTCGACCTTGTGTACAAAATCAAAGGACCTGAGAGGATTATATTGGTAACAGATAGCATATCCGCAACAGGTTTAAAAGATGGAAATTACATGCTCGGTGATTTACCAGTAAAGGTAACGGATGGAAAAGCACATCTGGAAGATGGTACAATCGCTGGAAGCACACTCCGTTTCTCCCAAGCGATTAAAAATTTCCGGAAATTCACAGGATGTTCACTCAAAGAACTTGCGATGGTATCTTCGTACAACGCCGCTATGGATTTAAAGATAAAAGGTGGAAGGATTGTTGAGGGTTATCCGGCAAAGTTTGTTGAGCTCAATGATGAATTGAATATAATAAAAACTTGGAATTTCTAAATTTAAAAAGAAACAAAGAAAGTGCCGTTCTCGGCACTTTCTTATCATTCTTCAAAGTATTCTTCTTAAGAATTCCCTCGTCCTTTGCTTTTGTGGATTTTTGAGTATTTCTTCTGGTTTGCCCTCTTCTTCAATCACACCGCCACTTATGAACACTATTCTATCAGCAACTTCCCTTGCAAAGCCCATCTCATGCGTCACGACCAGCATTGTCATACCGCTGTTTGCAAGGTCTTTCATAACATCGAGAACTTCTCCAACAAGTTCTGGATCAAGAGCAGATGTTGGTTCGTCGAATAACATAATCTCAGGATCCATCATCAAAGCCCTTGCAATTGCCACACGTTGCTTTTGACCACCGGAGAGTTGCTCCGGGTAAGCATCTATCTTATCGATAAGCCCTACTTTATTCAGAAGATACTTAGCTTTTTCTATAGCTTGCGCTTCCTCTACTTTTTTTACCTTTGTCGGTGCCAGTATCAAGTTTTGTAATACGTTCATATGTGGGAATAAATTGAATTGTTGGAATACCATACCTATACGTGTTCTTAACTGATTTATATCGTATTCATCGATATCTTTTCCGTCTAAGTATATCTTTCCATCTTGGTAATGTTCGAGTTTATTTATACACCTGAGTAATGTACTCTTACCACCACCACTTGGACCGATGATAACTATCGTCTCTTGGCGTTTTACTTCCATATTTACGCCTTTCAACACTTCGAGTTTCCCAAAACGTTTCACAAGGTTCTCTATCTTAATAATTATTTCATTTCCATTTTTGTCGCTCATGCTGTTGCCATCCTCCTTTCAATGTATCTTACAAGTCTGGAGATGACAAATGTCATTACGAAGTAAATAAAAGCTATACCAAAGTAAATAGAAAATGTTTGGAATGTCCTTGATATAACGAATTGTCCAGCCCTCATAAGTTCGGACACACCTATAACGGACGCAAGTGAACTATCCTTTGTCAAAGTGATAAATTCATTTCCAAGTGCTGGAAGTATATTCCTAAACGCTTGAGGAAGAATCACATACCTCATCGATTGCCAATGTGTTAACCCAAGTGACCTTGCAGCTTCGTACTGCCCCTTTGGTATAGATTGTATACCTGCCCTGACTATTTCTGCAATGTATGCACCACTATTCAAACCAAGTGCCGTGATTGCCGCTGGGTACGGAGCAAGTTGTATACCAAGTTGTGGAAGTCCGAAGTAAACTATTGATATTTGCACGAGCAACGGAGTGCCCCTCAAAAATTCAACGTATGCTGTACATGGATAGTTGATGAACTTGATTTTGGAAAGCCTACCCATACCTATGAACGTACCAAGAATTAATCCGATTCCAACAGAAAATGCAGTTAGCTTTAATGTTTCCCAAGCTCCAATCAACAAAAACGGAAAACTCTTGAGTAATTCACTTAGTGCTTCCACAACCTTCCCTCCAGTTTTAAAATATAATAAACATTGTAATAAAAAATTAACGCCCCTACCATGCAGGGGCGTATTTAAACATCATTCAAACCATTTCTGTAATAACTTATTGTAAACTCCTGAAGATTTCATGATATCAAGTGTCTGATTAACGAAATTCAAAAGCTCTTTGTTACCCTTTTTAACTGCTATTCCGTATGTTTCACCAGTATCGACTATGGCACTTATTAAGAATTTTGGAAATTTCTTTACATACGACTTTGCGGGCGCTTCATCGAGTACTACTGCATCAACTCTACCATTTTGGAGTTCTAAGAACGCATCTGTGAACTTTTGGAATCGTACAACATTTATGCCGTCGATATCAGTTACCACCAAGTCTCCTGTTGTACCAAGTTGAACTGCCACTTTTTTACCGACAAGCTCTTCAAGTTTCTTTGGTTCAAACTTACCGTCTTTCCTAACAACAATCGCTTGGTTTGCTTCAAAGTAAGGTTTTGAAAAATCTACGACCTTTGCTCTATCCTCTGTGATAGTCATTCCGGCTATAATTATGTCTATCTTGCCTTGTTGAAGTGCCGGAATGAGACTATCAAAAGGAAGACTTACTATCTCAACTTTAACCCCAAGTCTTTTGGCTAGTTCGTTTGCTATATCAATATCAAAGCCGACTACTTGGTTCTTCCCATCCACAAACTCAAAAGGTGGAAACGTTGGTTCTGTTCCTACAAGAAGTTTACCACGTTGTTTTATCTGCGTTAGTGTCTGTGGGAAAACCGTAGACGCCACGAAAACTAACAAAAAAACTACTATCAACCATGCGTATCCTTTTTTGATATGCATAAATACTGTCCCCCCTTTTTAACAGT
>CAZOAS010000048.1:0-11076 GCA_964577745.1 uncultured Fervidobacterium sp. | reverse complement strand
ACACACCTTTGTTTTCAATGGTCAAGTTTTTTATAGCCGATTTTATTTCAGAATGTATAGTTTTAGAATCATCAACTATCAATATTCTGAATTTCTCCATCTGGTAGTACTCCCCCCAAGGGTACGATATTTATTCTGATAATAAAATTATACCACTTTTTTAATTTAACTCAAAATACGTTTTTTTATAAACAAAAGGCTATCGGTTCCAAAACGGTGATTCAAACTTCAGAAAATCAGAAAATCAATATTATACCTCCAATTCCAAAATCTATCCTTTTTTTTCCAAGCTCATTCCACATAGCACACAAAGATTACCTGAATTAATTTGTTTGTAATCTTTTGATCTTACACTAACTCCTTCTGAACTTTTACCAAGAAGAATTCATCTACTCTTCATTCCACTTCTTGTACTTGAAAAAACTCACATTTGTGATAAAATAATATAGCAAATACTTAGCTCTGGGCGTAGTTCAGATGGCTAGAACGCCAGAATCGGGATCTGGTGGTCGTGGGTTCAAGTCCCACCGCCCAGACCAGTGAAAAGCATTCCGTCGGGGACTTTCCCCGATTTTTTATCGTTCTTTTATTATCACTCTTGACATATGAGTGATAATTAGTATAATATTTAATGGCGGTGAAAAACTTATCGGAAGGAGGGAGAGCGTATGAGCCTGCGTGTCAAACTTCTTCTGGTAAGTATGTTGCCTGTGATGGTTTTATTTATAGTGGCTATTTACGGTGGTAGTTTGTTCAATTCTTCTTTGAAAGATTTCAAGCAAATTCTTGATGATTATGAGGCTATAGTCAAATCTATTAACACAGGGACATCGAACGTTTCACAAGAAGCTTTTTCAAAATTTGAGGCGGAGAAAAGACATTTTGAAGGAAAGTTATCGCTTTTCAAATCGAGGATATTCTTCATTGCATATGTTGTTCCAATCACTGTTTTAATAGCAAGTTTTGTTACAGTACTTTTTGTGGTGAATTATCTATTGAGATACCTCCAACCTGTGATAGAAGCATCGCGTTCTTTAAGAAACAATAACTTGACTATCGAAATCAAACAGGTGAATAGTAAAGATGAGATTGCTACGCTTCTGAATGAATTTAAAGCTTCAATTGAGTATTTGAGAGATAATTTGAAACAAGTAAGAGATGAGGCTATAAGTGTGGCGGATAATATAAAAGAACTAAGTTTAGAGAATGACTCAATCGCAAAATATATGGTCAATATTGTTAATCAGATGAATGAGATTACTTCAAGGGTGGAGAGTATATCGGCTGCTATTGAAGAAACGACCGCCGGAGTTGAGGAAATCAGTAGTGCGACGAAGAATATAGCTCACAATACTCAACAGGCGGTTATGTTCGCTGAAGATAGTGTGAAACTTGCAAAAGATGCTGGTAGTGTTTTAAAGCAAGTTATATTGACAACGAAAGGTATATCCAGTTCGGCTAAGGATGTTGAAAATGTTGTTGAGAGCTTCAACAAAGGTGCCGAAGAGATTTCTGGTTTTGTCGAAACTATCAATACTATAGCTGAACAGACTAATTTGCTTGCTTTGAACGCTGCTATAGAAGCGGCGAGGGCTGGAGAAGCTGGAAGAGGGTTTGCCGTTGTTGCCGATGAGATTAGGAAATTAGCTGAGGAGAGTAAGAGAGCATCTGACAACGTAAGGAGAGTTGTTGAGGAGATAAAAGGCATTGCTGAGAATGCCAATAAAGTCTCTGGTGAAATTGTCTCTCGTGTTGAGGAAGGTAATAAGCTTGTGGATAAGGCCGATACGATGATAGATGAAATTATCGGAGCGATCGAGAAAATCAACCACATGATGCAAGATATCGCAGCGGCTGTTGAGGAGCAAACGGCGGCGGCAGATGAAATAGCTCAAGCAATGGCGGAAAATGCTAAGAACGTTGAAGAAATAAATAACAATGTTAAAGTAGTTCATGAGAACATCGAAGAGGTTACAAGCAACGTTGAAGAGATAACTGCAAACGTTCAGACGATAACTGCAAATGCTCAGGTGTTAAAAGATATAGTTGCAAGGTATAAAATTTAAGACTTTTTTAAGAAATTGATGATATAATTAGAAAGAGTGTTCAACAGATACTGTGTGAAAGAGAGTGAGAGGATGACTTTAAGAAAACTTCTCATGGAAAGATTTATGCTTGTAGTTTTGATAACGGTTTTTGCATTAGCCGTGGTTTACTTATCTATCTCTCTTTATATGTTCAGGTACTATAGTAACCAAGTTAGAAAAAATTTCGATTATTCTGTGAAAGAAATTAGATACGCTGCTGCTGATTTCATACTGAAATTGGATGAACCTTTGATTAAAGCATTGGATGACTTAGTTAACAGAATTTCACATGATATTAGAAACGCTCAAATGCTCATCGATGAATTTAGAAGAGAGTATTTCCTTCAAGGTGTTAGTCAATGTAATGTGGAGAGTATAACAAAATCGGAGATTCCGGATTGGGTCAAAGATAAGTTAGTTGATGAAGTGGATTATTTTGTTGAAAAGAGATTAACAAAAAACGGTTTCGTTCAAGAGATATATATAAAAGTTAAAGATGAGTTTTTTGACCTACGTTTTAGAGAAGAGATTTCCAATAATCTTCAGATATTTCAAAATATAAAAAATTTCGTTAGTGCACTTGATATTTACAATTTAAAGCTGTACACGATAAGTCTGAACGAAGTATTTTCTTTGATTGAAAATGATGATTTTAATAAAAGCAATCCATACAAAGATACGTTAAGAGAGCTTGTGCATAAATCGATGGAAGAAAAGAAACCACAGGTTCTTAGGAGTGGAATGAATGTTTATTATGTTGATTTGATAATGTTCGATAATGAAAAGACATCAATAGCACCAACTGTAGTGTTTGTTCAATTTAATCTTGGAAAGGTTATTTATCCGATTTTCAGCGGGTTTGTTGTAATGGTTGTTCTGAGCTTATTTATATTAGTTATAGTCTCGATTATTTCAAAAAGATTTTCGCATGAGTTATCGGAACCTTTCAGCGCACTCATTGAAAGTATGAAAAAATCTTCCGAAAAGAGGGAGTTTGTTGAAGATACATTACCTGACTCAAAAATTGATGAAGTGAATAATCTTATTTCACAATATCAATTCTTGAGAGATGAACTATCTGCGACGATGGAAGAATTGAGAGCGTCGAACGAAAATCTGGAGGAGTCCTATAGATCTCTTGAAGAACTCTCTAAAAAGCTTGAGGATGCGTATCTTTCTTTTGCAAGGCAACTTGCGGTTATAGCTGAAAGTTACGATGAGGAGACAGGTAATCATATAGAACGTGTTGGAGAATTATCTGGTTTCCTTGCGGAGAAACTGGAGCTACCCAGTGAGTTAGTTTACAAGATAAGAATATTTGCTCCTTTACATGATATAGGTAAAATTCTTGTACCCAAGGAATTGTTAAATAAACCAGCACGGCTTTCCGATGAGGAATTTGCGCTGATGAAAAAGCATACACTCCACGGTGCGAAGATACTCGGTGATAAAGATTATTTCGATGTGGCAAGAAAGATAGCTTTGTATCACCATGAAAAGTACGATGGTTCAGGTTATCCATTCGGACTTAAAGGTGAGGAGATTCCTATCGAAGCGCGAATTGTTGCACTTGTTGATGTATATGATGCACTGCGTTCGCAAAGACCATACAAGAGGGCGTTAAGTCACGAAGAAGCTCTTGAAATAATAACAAAAGGGGACGGTAGAACCCGTCCCGAACATTTTGACCCTGAGTTACTGAGAATTTTTACTGAGAACAGCGAATATATAAGTAATCTGTGGGAAGAACTAAACGTTTATAGCGTTAAAGTATCTTAGTTTTATTTGTTTCTTAATTCATTAACCAAATTCCCAAGTGTTGAACGCCTGTCAATAATGCGTCTTAATTCATTCGCATTTTTTTACTGCATTGTAAAGCTTTATAGAATTTCTCGACTCTAAAACCCCCGCATTTTAATGCACATATATGGTACCGTTTTTGTTAATTAAACATTTTATGGTGTAATTCTTTTAGTACATCTCAAAGTTTGGTGATATGTTTGAAACAATACTTGACTAAATGCTTTGTCTTTGACCTTTCAAAGAAAACCGATAAGAATCTTGCTGTCTTCATTCTCAAAGTGTTCAAGCCGTAATTGAAAAGCTTTAAATTGCTTGGAAGAATACCTTCAATAAACACACCAAACGTGCATGGTATCAACCTAAGCATGGTCTCATTCTCCTGTCGTTTGGAAAGAACAAAGTTTCAAAGTAATTGGCAAAAAACTTCGTTTGTCGCTTTCTAAACAAAGCAGTATTTAAAATCCGCTCACAGAATCGAGTCCGAGTATGTATGGATAGAGTTACCAAAAACTCTATTGCTTTTATACTATACAAATCCAGCGAATACAGCTTGTACCGTATCAAGCTTTTGAATTTATCAGTTAATCTCTTAGGATAATTTACAGACAACTTATCGATGTTCTCAAAGACCAAGAAAGACAAATTCATTTAGATACTAACAAGTTTTTAGCCATTGACCTTGGAGTAAGTAACTTTGCAACGTGCACTGATGGAGTAAATAGCTTCATTATCGATGGAAGGATACCCTTACACAAGTCATCGAAGAAAATTGTTTAATATTGCTTAAGTAATGGAATAGGAACGATAGTAATAGGACAACTAAACAAAGGGATAACGAACATAGATATAGTCAAACAGAACAATCAAAAGCTCCATCAGATGCCGTATGGGAAATTCATAGAGAAAATAAGATACAAAGCAAAGGTGTGGGACTGTTGATAAGACAAACACAGTCGTGGACTGTATGTTTACAAAGAATGTAGAGCTGTAATAAATGCTGACGTAAACGAAGCAATGAATAAAAAATGTATCTGCGAATTTCTGAAAGGGAACAAGAGTAGTGGCTTTGACCAGCCAAATGCGATTAAGGTTAGTAAGCTAACATGCCGTACAAAAAATCCTCACATTTTAATGCGGGAAGTAGGTCAGCTCTTTTAACATCAAAAAAATTCTTAGATATATTTCACATCATCGAACAGTCCTTCCGTAAAATTAGGAAGTGTGTGTTTATAGAAATTAACTAAAATATCTTCACCTAACAGATTAACGAGCAAAACTCACATTTTAATGATAAATGATAATTGTTTTTGTACCAGAGAGTTTCTGACGTAATTAGTCGAATCTTCGAAAAAATATCTGTCTTAGCAATACTTAGTTTTAGGAAATCTTAAACTTTGAACCACTGTAAAATTTCCTCCATTTTACGAGATATTTCTTTTAAATTCTCCGAACTTTCCGAAAGATTC
This sequence comes from uncultured Fervidobacterium sp., assembly GCA_964577745.1. Taxonomy (GTDB): domain Bacteria; phylum Thermotogota; class Thermotogae; order Thermotogales; family Fervidobacteriaceae; genus Fervidobacterium. The sequence continues at coordinate 5,720 of CAZOAS010000048.1, read as the reverse complement.
TGGAATAAAAGTTCCATGGAAGAAAATCTTTCATTAAATTCTCCCAATTTCTCTGTACTCTCGCGTATTGAGGCAACAATCCTGTGCATTGTGTTCTCGATTCCAACGAATGTATTTTTGTTCTGACTGATTTGTTCTGAGATTTCAAGGCTTATCTGTCCAACCGATTGAATCTGATCAATTACTGAGTAATAATTTTGCTCAAACTCATCTTTTGCTGTACGTAACTTTTCGAGTTTCTCACCAGACTTTTCGTACAACTCATCCAACATTTTGAGGTCCTCAGTGTAGGTATCGACATCTTTAACAAGTTTTTTAGCCAAGTCATTAATAGAAACAGATAGTTTCATTACTTCATCTGCAACAACCGCAAACCCACGACCCGCTTCACCGGCACGTGCCGCCTCAATTGCTGCATTTAATGCGAGTAAATTCGTTTGTGAAGCGACGTTCTGTATTTTTGCAATAGCGCTTTTGATTGACGAAAATTTCTCGATTGTGTTTTTAACAGTATCACTGAATTTTTTGAAAATCTCGTTATTTGCGCTGACTGACTCACTCATTTCTTCAATTAGAACGACGTTGTGAAGAATATCCGTCTGTGTTTTTTCAATGTCGCTCACCAATTTTGAAATTTGCGAAGAAAGTGCATTATTTTTTTCAAGGGAATTTTCAAGATCTCTTTCTAAGGAAATGATTTCCTCACTCATATTTTGAACGTTACTGCTGTATCCCGAGACGAAATCCGAAAACTTAGCAACGGACTCTTTCAATAACAAATTCGTAGAAGTAATTTGAACAACTTCCTCGTTTAACAATTGCGAACTGCTCTTCATATCTCTTGCGTAGTTTCTAAGATTATTTGAGAGTTTGTTAAGCGATTCAACAACCCGCATGAACTCTCCACTGAACTTCAGATCCGTGCTGACAATCTGACCATTTGAAAGATTCTCGATAACTTCTGCTGATTTCGAAATCTCCTTTGATACGGTTGAGACAAGAGGAATAGCTATACCAACACCAAGAACGAGAATTATTAGCGAAATTACCGCATTTGTTCCAACAATTCGACCAAAGTTCAAATCGACTTTGACGTTTACTTCCGGGAGTTTAAGCTCAGGCATAACAAATTTTTCCGGTTCAGGAATTTCAATTTCAAGTTTTAATTCTTCACGTTTAAGTGCTAACTCCAGTTGGGCTACTTCGACATCCGAGACCTCGAGAGGGAGTTTCACTGCAAAATATTCGTTTGTACCTATCTTGAAATTGTATTTTTCACCTTCAGGTTCAGGTTCGTCGAGTAAAGTCACACCTTCTTCGTCAAGTTTTGTAGTAAGGTATGATTTTTTGTTCACGTATAATGTTAGTTCACAGTTTGCAGCCGCTTTCATCTCACTTAGGAATTCATCTCCAATCCTTGCTATAGCAACAATAAAGCCTGTTACTGTAGCTCCGACTTTCGGATGCATCACAGGTTGGAAGGTTATCAAGAAAAAGCCAGTCTCTCCAACAAAAGGAAAAGTTTCGATATAGTCTGGCGATATTATGCCAGAATCCAAAAGTTTCTGAATGTGGTTTCCAAGTTCCTGAAGATACTCGGGTCTATCATATCTCGAGGTTGCTACGGCTCCATGAACAGTTGAAAATGTGAATTCAACAAGGAATTTATTGTTTAGTTTAGTATAAGGTCTCAGTTTTATGATTGGTTCGTTATCCTCGAGTGTCCATAATGAAATATACTCAAAAACACCTCGCTCAGTAAATTTTTTTAACAGGTTTCGTCTCTCGACAAATCCCAGCTTTTTCTCTGCCGCCTCTTCTTTTACTTCAGGAGATGTAGCTGCATTTTTGACAATATCCTCAACAGTGCGAAGTCGCGTTCGTATGACATTGTCAAGAATACTTCTTACTGTTGTAAGCTTGTCTTCTAGTGCGGAAATATAAAGTTTCTCAGTTGCCTCAACAACTTTTTCTTTTTGTTTATTAACCGAGGTTCTGAGGTTTTGGTTGTACTTATCAATGTAATCCTGCATTTGCACGGAGAATTCTTCAAAAAATTGTTTGAAAATGACCTTCGGGTCACCAATTTGATTTCTTACATCTTGTTCTATTCTCCGACTTTCTGAAGAGAGGTTGTATACGGTCGCAATTAAGGAGAGTACTAAAGGTACAACAACGAGTACGGTTGCTAAGATGAGCAATTTTATTTTTAGGCTCATATAAGTATCCCTCCTGTATAAAAATTAAGCTGTTCTACAAAATTGATTCTGTATGTTTATTGAAGAGGGGGGGACTTCCCCTCTATCATGAAAATAGATTACACCATGCAACGTAAAATCGACTTCTCTCAAAGAGCCCCTCTTGTCCTTAATGTGATCACACTACTAAACTTTACATCAATTCTCACTATCATCGCTGTGTTCCTGAGTGTTCTTTGATTCCTGTTACTAATTTTACTCCTCAATCTAAACACACTTTCTCTTTTTCTTCTAACTCTTATCATCTCGACAAACTTTTTTCATTTCCCTTATCTATCCTCATTGCAACCATACCATAAAAATTTACAAAATCTGTCATTCGTATCTCTGTTTCCGTCCTTGCAAGTGTAAGTTTAAATCTAATGTCTATATCTTTTTTGCCCAAATTACCTTACAAAATCAATGATTCTAAAACCAATCAAACCGTTGAATCAGGAAATAGTTTACTTGCATAGTTTACTTGCAATGTTTACTCGAAAAGGTTTTAAAAAACTATCGAACGTATTCAGCTTCATTAAAACATTTGTCGTACTGCACAATACAAAAAGAATGTTGAGATTGATACAAGAGAATGGGTAAGGACAAAAAAACCACTAATCGAATATCTTTTAAATCGTTTTCCAAGGGGATGTTTCCATTCCAAAAAAACAAACAGAAAAAGCAAGATTGAATATTAACTGAATAAACACTGTGATGGAAGTTAAGGTAATTTTTAGGCTGACGAATTCGCTATTTTTTGCCATTTTTTATCATATCGTCAAACGGACTCGCAACGTTGTATAATTGGCTTAGTTTCTCAACATGTTTTTGAGTAACGGCCTTTAATGACCTTTTCAGTTAATAATTAAGCATAGGAATATGTTCATTTCACTTTATTTGCCGGTTTGTATATTTAAAATTCGATGTTGCTGTCCCTGAATAAAGTTTTTAAACTTATCGTTCAAAAGCTTGCGGTTCCAAGCAAAAGCTAAACAAATCAAGCGAATAATGGAACAATCTGACCAGACAACTTTTCAAATATTTCAGATTGATACAATTTAGCTTCAAGAACAACGAATAGTTCAGCTTTTGCACCAATTCATTACTTTTTCAACATCGATAGTTGCTAAAGCAATGTAATTATCAGCTGCGCCATAATAGACGTAATATTTATCCTTGTACTCAACCATAGCGTCGCTAAATACGACATTTGGAACGCCACCAAAGATTTCCCAATCTTCTTCGGGCTCAAGTATCGGTTCTTCGCTGCGCTTCAAGATCTTCGTTGGGTCGTTTAGATCAAGAAGAATGAAACCTAACCTATAGATAGGGCGAGGTCCTTCTTCAACGCCATGATAAAGCAAAAGCCAACCATATGGAGTTTTTATCGGAGGTGCTCCTGCTCCTATTTTCAAGTTATCCCAGTAATCCTTCCTTGGACCAGCTATTTTGACGTAGTCTCCCCAGTTGATTAAGTCATCGGAAAATGCGAGCCAGATATCGGGCACAAATCTGTGAATCATTACGTACTTTCCATTTATCTTTTCTGGAAAAAGTGCAGCGTCTTTATTATCTTTCTCATCTTTTATAACAATCCCATGTCGTTCCCAAATAATGAAATTCTTCGTCGAAGCCATGGCAACACGTGTGCCCTTAGGCGAGTAAGCTGTATAGAGCATGTAGTAACGGTCACCAATTTTCGTAATTCTTGGATCCTCAACACCGTAAAGTTCATCCTGAGTTTTCGGCGAAAAGACTGGCTTTTCAAGTCTATTGAACCGTACTCCATCTACACTGATAGCATATCCGATTCTGGAAACCATATCTTCTCCTTGAGCTCTGTAGAGCATATGGAAAAGTTCTCCATCATACGCAACCGCACAGTTGAAGACGAACTTATCTTCCCAGATGTGTTCAGGTACTGGTACTAAAATCGGGTTTAAAGGATGCCTTTCAAGTTTAAGTTCCATTGCTCATAAACCTCCTTTATTCAAGTTTGATTCTCGACCTTCTTTGCTTCTTTTATCATCACGGGAACTAATTCATTCAACACTTTTTTAACTTGTGAACTGTTTTTCGTTCTTGGATCTCGTTCAAGAAGTTCTTCGAGTAATTTGATGTTTTTTGTAAGAAAGATTTCGAGAGCTTGTTTTGCAAGTATTGTCCGAGGTTTGAGGTAAAAATTAACGATGCGTTCTGGTAAGTGTGATTCTTCAAATTCGAATTTCTCACCACTTACGTACGCACAAACTTCAACAGCGATATCATCATCCAAACCTTTTATTTTGCCGTTATTGAGCACGTTAACAACAAAGCGTTGTCTTTTTCCGGTAACCACACTTTCGATGAATGGTACGTGTTGCTCACGACTGAGCTTGGTTGGTTCCAGTAAATCGTTCATAAGTTTCTTCCATTCCTCGCTTGCCTGTGGGTTTGTTCTAATCACTTCGTCTTTTGCTTCGAGGATACTTCCTCCCTTTCTGATGATGTAAGCGAACTGCTCAATCATGGACACAACAGCGTTAAGTTGTTGCTTATACCAATCCCAACCTAATTCAGAATCAGCACCACCCCATGGTTCACCATACCATTTTTTCTTCGTTTCGAGGTCTCTATGGTATTTCCAAGTCGAATTTCGTACCGAATCACCAATTGGGAACAGACCGTAAGTTCTGTACATATCCCAAGCAACAGGTGATAACTGATCGTCAAATGGTGTTTTTGGTTTGTGTGGTTGATCGCTGTACTTGTCAATTTCTTGGTATAAATCTCTCCCTTCTTTCGTTTTAAACTTTGTTAACCAAATCCCGTGGTTCACACCTGCAACTTGCCACTCGTAATCACTAACTCCGACAAGTTCAGCCAAAATCTCCACCGAATAATGTCCGTGGCAAAAGCCAACCATCTTTACGGACGTCTTTGTACTGATAAGCGTTGTACCTTCGAGTACAGGATTTGCTGCCTGAAGATACCAAGCATTTGGTGATTTAGCTTCAATCAAATTTGCTATTTTGAGAAAAAGTGTTAGTTGGTTCCAGTTTGTCAAGTTTAAATAATCTGTAACGAAGTTCATATTTTGAGCATCAATACCCCGATAATAACCATACTTTTCTCCAATTGAGCGTATCATATCGAGGTACTCGTGACCACCGGCAAGAGCAGTATTAATCACAAAATCACATCCATCGACAGCCTCTTCAAGTGATGTCGTCTTTTTGAATTTGATGTTAGCGCCAAAAAATTTTGTCAGTTCATTAGCCATCAAGAAAATATTTTCAAGTCTCCGCTCGTCAATATCCATCAACACGATTTCCGAACCGGAAAGTTCAGGAATTTTACAAAAATCTGATACAATCCTTAATGAAAACACAGCACTACCAGCACCTATAATGCTTGCTCGCAGATTTGTCATTTGAAGTCCTCCTCCTCAACTAACTCACGTAAATCTACTTGAGTGTAATCGAAATACCTTGTAAGAAAAAT
>CAZOAS010000047.1:0-11151 GCA_964577745.1 uncultured Fervidobacterium sp. | reverse complement strand
CCCGAAAATTATCTACAAGAGAGGAGAGTAAAGAGATGAATATGCTGCAGTGGCTAGTCTTATTTTCAACAATAGGTTCGTTAACACTGCTGTGGATAATATACATCTTGCAGAATTTGTTGCAGAAAAACGAAAAGACTCAATTCGATGAGGAAGAAGAACGTCTTGTAGAATTGATGGGAAAGGTAAGGGTCTTTGTTGATTCTAAGATTGAGCAGTTGGATAAGAAAATGGAAGAGGTAAGGAAATTAGTCAAAGAATTAAACGAGCAGTACATTGCTCTCTCGGCTCTTTCTTTAAAAAATGTAGAAACTAAATTTGAGCCCTCTGTGAACTCTCTTAACTCATTAAACGAGAGTCATAACAATAACGTTATCTCAGTAGAGGAAAGTTTGGTTCTTAATAACATTGGTAACTTAAAAAGTGCGAAATCCGACCAAGTTAATGATTACGAAACCACAGATGAAAACAATGTTGAAAAGAAAATATTTGAAATGTTCCAGAATGGTATGGACCCAATTGAAATCGCAAAATCTTTGAAAATGGGCGTAGGAGAGGTGCAGTTGATAATTGATTTGATGAAAAGACAGTAAGACAATAACTTTTCAAAGCGGAGTTTTTTCAAATAAGGAGGTGTCTACAATGATTGGTGAGCACCCTTATGTAAGATGGGCAATAGAAGTAATCGAAAGTTACGTAAAATTTCGTAAAATTCTGGAACCACATAATACCTTACCAAAAGAGTTGTTTGAAAGAAAAGCAGGAGCTTTTGTGACACTGCATAATATTGGTGGTTCATTGCGAGGATGTATAGGAACGTTTTCACCTGTGAGAGAAAATTTAGCTTACGAAATAAGAGATAATGCTATAGCTGCTGCAACGAGGGATCCAAGATTCTCTCCTGTTGAACCAGAAGAACTACCAAATATCATTGTAAACGTTGATGTGTTAAGCCCTTACGAACCTGTTAAAACTGTCGAGGAACTTGATCCGAAAAGGTATGGAATCATCGTACAGAAGGGTTGGAGAAGAGGTTTATTATTGCCAGACATAGAAGGAGTTAATACGATTGAAGAACAAATAAGAATAGCTAAGTTAAAAGCTGGAATATTTGACGACGATTTTGAAATTTTTAAGTTCACTGTTGAAAGGTACAGGTGATATATGTGAGATTTGATAAAAGTAATAAAGTATTCTCTTTTGGTCAAATTAAAGATATTGCTATTCTGTCGATTGGTTCGTTTGGTCTGAGTTTTATGCTCTCAGTATATTCACTCACCATTCCAAGATTACTTGTCGAGAATCGTGTACCATCAATACTATTGAATATTTCTATATTTTCTGAGATATTATTTTTTGCCATACTCTCACCGCTTTTTACTTATCTTTTTGATATAACAAGAACGGCTATTGGAAGAAGGACTCCATATCTTCTTATGTTTGGTATATCATCTGCTTTTTTAGTTACATTCATCCAGAAAAATCCACACGGTTCGATTATGAGCGTGTTAAGCATTATACTTTTGTTCAATTTTTCTTTATTTCTTTACTCACTTTCATTTTTTGGGTTGGCATTAGACAAAGTTACATATCAAACCAAATTCGTACTACCGTTCCATCTGCTATTTTGGGGTTTTTTTGGAGTTGTCGTTAGTTACTTTTATATGTTGAATTCCGAAAATATACAACTTGGAATAGAAACTCCGGTCTCTGGGTTTGTATTTTTACTATCTGCCCTTGCAGTTTCGTTCTTTATTATCGAGGATAAAAAATACAAAACTAAGCTTTCTAAAACAGAAAGAAATGAGTATAGTTTTAGATTAAAGCTCTTACTGAATTTGCATGATTTGGGAAAAGAAGATTTTACCAATTTACTCATATTTGGAGTTGTTTATTCTCACGAAATATTCGTAGTAGAATTTCTAAGTTCTTATGCTTTCAAGAATGTTGTTGTTTCTCAATTTATCTTCATTGTAGCGGTCGGATTAGCTTATTGTATGTGTCTCTTTTCGAAAAGAGTCACTGAATTCTCAGAAAAGTCACGTCCTTATATTTTGATTTTGTTGACTCTTATGTACTTTTTGTATTCATTTTCAAACATTAAAACTATTTTCTTTTTACAATTTCTCACTGGCTTGTCATGGGGTATAATACTTCCAAAAACAATTGGTTTTGTGATACCTTCCAGAAGTGAAAGGGTACTCTTTTACAAGGAATCCTTTGATGAAAATCCGAACAGACTTCATGAGAGAAATCTAAGATCTTTCATGCTATTGTTTATCATTATGTCAGTTTTTGGAATTTTAACGGATATCCTTGGTGCAAGAAACTTGAACTTAGTATATTCTTTGAGCTCTCTAACAGCCTTAATTTTAAAATCTATTAAGAAGTCTTCAATTATTGAATAATGAGAAGATAATTCAAAGTAATTAGAAGGTAGAGGTGAAGAAATTGATCAAATCTGGCGATAGGATAGTACTTTACGGGGAAGATGGTAAGAAATTTATTGTTAAGGTTGAAGAAGGTGGAAAAAAAGGTACACATCTTGGTGTTATTGAGTTTGATTCGATAATTGGTAAAGAATACGGAGACGTTGTAACGATTGGAAAGACCCAGAAATCTTACTATATACTTCCACCAACGTACATAGATGATATATTTTCAATGAAAAGAAAAACACAAATAATCTATCCAAAAGATTCAAGTTATATACTTTTGAAACTGGATATAAAACCCGGTTCGAAGGTAATAGACACCGGTGTTGGAAGTGGTGCGATGTGTGCTGCTATGGCACGATTGGTGGGACCAACAGGTAAAGTGTACGCATACGAGAGAAGGGCAGAGTTCTATAATCTTGCAATTTCCAACTTAACTGAGTGGGGACTGATTGATAATGTAGAGATAAGGCTCAAGGATATTTCCACGGGCTTTGACCATTCAAATGTCGATGCCGTTTTGCTCGATGTACCTGATCCAGAAAATTACATCCACATTTGTTGGGAAGCTCTTGGTGGTGGTGGAATACTCGGTGTCATATGTCCAACTACTAATCAAGTTTCTATGGTACTTGAAAAGTTGTACGAATATCCGTTTATAGATATCGAAGTATGGGAGTCTTTGATGAGACAGTACAAGCCGTATCCAAATAGACTGAGACCAGTTGATAGGATGGTGGCTCATACTACATTCTTAGTTTTTGCAAGAAAGGTGAATAAGTTCATTAAACAACAAGTAGATTCTGGAAACGAAGCTTCCGAAAATCAAGAGATTGTTTGGCAGATTGAACAAAAGGAAGATGTAAACAATCAAAATAATTGTTGAAGGATTTTAAAAATTGCTGATAGGTGAGGTGAAATTATGAAAACTGTATTGAAAGGTGTATTATCTTACGTTTTTGTAGCAATTGTTGTTGTCGCTTCCAGTATCATCTTATCTGGTGCAACCGATACACAACTTTTGAACTATCTATCTCCGCTCTATGAAACTCTTTATAGAATAAACATGAATTACTATGAAATAGACAAGGTTAACTTCAACAAACTAATAGACTCTGCAATAGATGGTATGGTTAAGGGACTTAACGATGATTTTAGTTATTACTATCCTGCCAGTCAGATGACAGAACAACAGATAGAAATGGAAGGTCAATACGGTGGTCTTGGAATAGAAGTTACTTACGATAGCGAAAACAAAGCAGTCAAAGTGATAAGTCCGATGTACGGTACTCCAGCGTGGCGTGCAGGTTTGCAGGCGGGAGACTTAATAGTAGGTATAGATGACCAACCGGTCAGTGAAATGGAGTACATGGAAGCAGTCAATAAAATGAGAGGAAAACCTGGTACCGAAGTGAAACTTACAATAAAGAGAGGAAAAGATATCATAGAAGTTAAGATTGTAAGAGAAGTTATCCAAATAGTTCCAGTTAAGTCTGGAATTACTAATTTCAACGGAACAAAAGTTGGTTATATATTACTTACAAAGTTTAACGAACCAGTACCAGGAGAACTCCAAAAGGCACTTAAAAGATTGTACGATCAACAAATTGAAGGATTGATACTTGACTTACGTAACAATCCCGGTGGACTTTTAGATGTCGCAATTCAGGTATCGAATTACTTCCTTGATCCAGGAAAGATAATAGTATCAGTAAAAGATAGAAACGGTAAGATTACCGACAGATACATAAGTCAAGGGAATAATTATCCAAAGGTTCCAATGGCAGTACTTGTCAACAATGGCTCTGCTTCTGCTTCGGAAATCGTGGCAGCAGCACTTAAAGAAAATAACAGAGCAATTCTCGTTGGACAGAAAACATTCGGAAAAGGTTCTGTTCAAAGAGGATTCCCGTTGAGTAACGGTGGAACGGTCTTCCTTACAATCGCACATTACCTTACTCCTTCAGGAAAAGATATACACAGAGTCGGAATTGAACCTAACATAACAGTTCAAGAAGCTACAAGCACTACAAGAAAAGTAGAAGCAAAAGTTTACACTTTGACAGATATAGAAGTTGATATTAACGATCCTGTTATCAAAGTAGCACTTGAAAACTTAACTAAAAATCAGAAAAAGAAGTGATTTAACTCAACATGAAGATTGAATTTTACGCATTGTTCTTGTTCCTTATATCGATTATCTTTTTTCTTGCTCTCGTCTCACAAAAAAGAGAAATAATTACGGAGGAGGTTTTGCCTTCTCCCTTTCTTTCTGTTAGAAATCCATACAAGAGAGCAATAAATCAAAGAGTTAATGAAATCAACAAACAACTTTTCTTCCTTGAATACGGTAAGAGCATACCGAGTAATATAAAAAGCTTGAAGGAGCTTGAGGACATTATTTTTCAAATTCAAGACACAAGAGCTAAGAAAGAAGTAATAAAGAAAGTTTGGAGATACTGGTGGGGATTAGGTATTGAAGAAGTCACATTTAAGATAAAGCATATAAGCATCAAATGGTATCCATACATCTACGCTTCATCCGATAAGACAACTATTACTTTTGGAGAAGCATTGTACTATGCTCTCAACGGAAGAGTGGTACCATTTTCAAAGTTTAAGGCTGACGAAAGAATAATCAAATTGATTTCGGAAAGGTACAAGGTGGAGTTCCTTTCAAAGTAGTTTCAGAAGGTGTTATAAAATTTCTCGAAAGGAGTGTGCATAAATCTGAATAAGAAAACGTATCCAGAAATGATTAAATCAATCATTGCAGTCATATTTTTAGTGATACTTTATACATGGTCTGCGACGAAGCTACACCTTGCTGTTTTTATGGTTGATAGTTCGGTATTTAATTTCCTTGTGTTGTATATTCCTACACTTGTGTTCTTCTCAAGTATATTTTTGGAAGTGTCCGAGGTGTTCAAAGAAGTTCAGAGATTAATTGTATATTCGTTTACGCCGGTTATAGCCTTTCGTATAGGTTGGTACGGCTACTCTTTTCAGTACTCTTTCGTCATTTGCTATATACTTTCGAATTTTATAAAACCTCGGTTTTCAAAAAGATTTCCAGTAATTATATTCAACGGAGTTATGCTGATGATATTTTTAATATGGAGGGTTGCGTAAATTGGAAAATTTTGCAAAATTATTTATAGAATTAATCTTAAGAAACTCAAACAAAGTACTCGTATTTTTAGTCATACTTTCGATCTTTTTAGGTCTTTACGCTGCATTCGGATTGAAAATAAATGCAGATATCACTGGTCTTGCACCCAAAGATAATCCTATGTTCCAAGATATGGTCAAATATACCTCAGAAAAAGTAACTTCAAATACATTAGTTGTAGCAATATTGGGTGTAAAAAAACATAATCCTGATCTAATTGCTCAGGAATTGAAAAGCTTATTCGAGCAAAGCGAATATATAAATCAAGCAGAACCTTTTGATAATCCTGAAACGCTTGTTAAGTATGGTATGTTATCCATAAGTGAAGGTTCAATCGCAGATAGTGTGAAGTATTATCAAAGCTTAGTGAACGTTGAACCCCGGGCACTTGTTGATTTTAGATTTTGGAGGAATCTTGGATCTTCTTTGTACGATCTGAACTCGTATCTTGAAGACCTTCTGAAAAAAAGTGGTATTAAGAAGTATTATCTTATCTCTCCAGACAACGACCTAATTGTAATGAACTTTTCCATCACAAAACCCATGTCGGATGTTAATTTTGTGACTAAGGCAGTGGAGCATTTGAAAGAAATATCCAGAAAGTTTGAGAAAACCTACAACGTAGAAGTGAAATTCACTGGTGGTGTCATGAGCACCTACGAAGCTAACATGCAGGCATCAAAAGATTTTACAATAACAAGTGTGATCTCTCTTATTGGGATTGTTGTAATACTGATATTTGGTTTTGGCAGTTGGATAGAACTGATTTTACTCTTTGTAGGATTACTCATGTCTATGGCTATCAGCCTTGGTTTGATAGCAATACTTCTAAAAGAATTGAATATAGTCACTACATTTGTTAATGCTATGTTATTGGGACTTGGTATAGATTACGCAATGTATATAGTGACAAGGATACAAGAACGATTTAATATCGAAGGCGTTAGTAGGGAAAGTATAATAGATGCGTTTATCGAGAACTTTAGACCATCTTTTATATCCATGGTCACAACAGCGTTAGCTTTTGCAACGATGTTGCTAAGTCCATCGAATGCAATTAAACAAATGGGGATTTCCGTATCAATTGGTATTTTTATTTATTTCACAATATTCAATATTTTTGTACCAATAGCCCACGATAAATTACTTCAGAAATTCAAAACGCGACAACGTGAGACCTACGTAAGATTCGTTGATATTGTTAGAAGGACAAGGGCTTTGTACATATTAACAATTTTTATGACCATTATAATGGCTGTGTTCGGAGTTTATTCGATAATGCACTTTTCTTACACTACTTCAAGTTTAATTTCAAACGATGCAGAATCCACTATAGCTTCAAATTTAATATCCCAGAAATTCGGTGCAGTTGGAACAAGTGACGTAATAATAGCAGAGACAGATATACACAAGCTCGAAAAAACACTAAGTGCTCTTAAGGATAATGGACTAATAACATCAGATTTTTCCATATTATCCTTTATCCAAAATCCTGAAAAGATAGCTGAAGAAAAGTCAAATATATACGTACAGGTTTTGCAGTTGACACACGTTCCAATACTCGAAATACTTTTTAAAAAGTATGGACTGTACGAAAGTTTTGTTTCTACAGTTGATGTAATCAAAAACATTTCTACAACTCAAGATTTGTTTAAACTAATGGAAAAAGATATACCAAGTTTGTTTTACAAAGATATATACGGGAAAACCTACTTGTTGGCATATGTAACGCCCTCAATGGATGTGTGGATAGATAATAATCTCAAGAAATTCTTTGAATCTTTGCAAGGATACAAAGTTTATGGTTACACAGCACTTTTCTACAATATAATTGAAGAATTGATAAGTTCTACAATTTGGGTATTTGCACTTGTCTTTATCGTTGAATTTTTGGTGCTTTTCGTAGATTTCAGGAGTTTTAAGAAGGCTTGGAACATATTGTTATTGACTTCTCTCAACACACTTGCTGCATTTGGTATATCGTACCTTGTCGGAATAAAAACAACTTTTATAACTTTTATAGTGCTTCCAATATTCTTGGGAATAGGTGTAGATAGCCTTGTCGAACTCGATCACAGCGTCAAGTTTGGTAGAGAGAGTATTATAAAAACAGAAAAAGCTGTCATTATGTCTATACTAACAACCGTAACTTCTTTCGCAAGTTTCCTGATAGCGCGTGGTAAATTACTTAGGGAATTTGGTTTTGTAACTTCTTCGGGACTACTTGGAACGTTGTTTATCTCTTTGTTCTGGTATCTTAACATTATCGATAAATATCCGCGACGTTCAAAGAAAGGTGATAATCAGTGAAGATACTTATGGTTTCTGATACATATCTTCCTCAGATAAATGGTGTTGCAACGTCGATTTATCTTTCAAAAAAATACCTCGAAATGAGAGGACATGAAGTTTACGTTGTTGCACCAGTAGCTCCACAAAAAGAAGAAAAAGTACTTGTCGTACCAGGTGTCCCTTTTCTTTTGGAAAAGCAACACAGGATAGTATTCGCTAACCACTTAAAGATAATGGAGTTTGCCAGAAGCAATAGCATAGAAGTAGTACATAGCCACGACCCTCTTGCGCTCGGAATACGAGCTTTGAAGGTGCAAAAAGACTTAAAAATTCCACATGTTCATACTTATCATACACTGCTTACCGAATATCGCCATTACGTACCACCTCCGTTTACACCAGATAGGAAGACTGTTGAGGAATTCTCGAGATGGTTTTGCAATAAAGTGAACCTTGTAATCGCACCAACGGAGGAGATTAAAGCTGAACTTTTAAAGTACAATGTGCTAAGACCGATAGAGGTTGTCCCTACTGGCATTGACACGATAGAGTTTTCCAAGCCCCCGGAAATTGATGTTAGAAAACTTTACAATATTCCGCAAAATACAATTCTCTTGATGTACGCAGGTAGGCTCGCAAAAGAGAAAAATCTTGAGTTTTTATTCAACGTCGTTAAGAAATGTATGAACCACAACAAAGATATATGGTTCTTGGTTGTCGGTGACGGACCTGAGAGGAAAGAACTCGAAGATTATGTTCAAGAAAATAACATAGCTGAAAGAACAATTTTTACAGGTTACGTTCCACATGCGAAAATTAAAGATTATTATAAAGCTTCCGACTTATTTGTGTTTTCATCGTTGACTGAAACACAAGGACTGGTTGTGCTTGAGGCTTTAGCGAGTGGCACACCTGTAGTTGCAATTGCGTACAAGGGCATAGCAAATGTACTTGTTAACGGTGAGGGAGCCCTAACAACTGGTATAGACGAGGAGGAATTCTACCACGCAATTATAAAGGCTATTGAGATAAGAGAAGAACTGAGTAAAAAAGGTATTGTTTACGTTGAAAAATACTGGTCAATGAACACTATGGCAGATAAATTAGAAAAAATATACACATCTGTGATAAATGAAGGATACGTAGATTTCAATATGCCATCTATAATAAACACGTCTTTACAGATGAGGATAAATGCCTTGTTTAAGAGACTAACGAATCTGTTTACCGAATAAGTTTCTGATATGTTATCTTTCGTTTTTTGTTTTTTCTAATTCCTCGATTTCTTTCAAAAATTTCTGATAACTTTCATATCTTGAATTACTAATCTTACCTTTTGAAAGTAATTCTTTCACATAGCAACCTGGTTCGTCTATGTGAAGACAATCCGGAAAATAACACGTGTCCGTTGGGAACTCAATGAAGAGTTCCCTTAATTTGTCTATAGATATTCCCTCAATCTCAAGACTTGCAAATCCAGGAGTATCAACTACCCAACCGCCAAAAGATAATTTAAGCAACTCTGCCGCAGTTGTCGTGTGCTTTCCTCTACCTAATTTCTCAGATATCTCTCCAGTTCTAAGTTTTAAATTACTCTCTATTGCGTTAAGCAAACTGCTTTTTCCAACACCTGACATTCCAGCAAAAACCGAAATTTTATCTTTTAAGTGTTCTTTTAGATCTTCCAATCCGATATTTTTTAATGCACTTGTTTTCACGATAGGATACAATTTACCGTATATACTCTCAAAATGATTTATCTTCTCACTACTCAGTAAGTCTATCTTATTTAAAACTATAACAATAGGCAAACGTTCGTTTTCAACTAACACTATAAATCTGTCGAGAATATCAAATGGCACTTCTGGTTTTTCAATAGTTGTTACAATTACAACCTGGTCTACATTTGCAACACTTGGCTTCTTTAACTCTGTTCTTCGATTCAGTATATTTTCTACAACTCCTTCGTTGTTTATAACTTTTGTATATTCAACCAAATCACCGGTTATCGGTCTAATGCCTTGCTTTTTAAACTTTCCCCTCAATTTACACAACATTCTATCCCCGTTATCAATATCCTCTACAACTAACAGATTAGAATAAAATTTTACAACAATCCCCTTATTTCTAACTTTTTTGCTATCCATTAAAATTGTCCTCCTTCAACGCTCTGTCCAGATCCTTCGGTACTCATTTCCTGCGGTAAAGACTGTGGTACAGACTGGTATTCTGGTTGCTCTTTCGGCTGTGTTGTCTGCTCGGTTGAAGTATCCAAATTCACAGCTGGTGGAACTACTTCAACAGCACCATCTAAGTCGTCAACCGTATTTGTTGTTTCGGATGTTGTTGGTAATTGACTATCTGTCGATTTTTCTTGCGAACTCTCAACATCACCTTTTCCAGAACTAACAAACAAAACTATACTTTGAGAACTCATGATTTCGTTACCAGCTGCAGGAGAGGTAGAAATTATCGTACCATACATCCCTGGACCGGGAACTACCTTTATCGAGGTACTTATATTGAGTTCGCGCATTATCTGTTCAACACTTTTATACCAACAATATTTAAGATCAGGTAAAATTAACTTTGCTATTTTTACGTTTTCTGTGAACAATTTAACTTCTCTACCAAGTTTAACACTAACACTTGGGGACGGATCCATCTTTATAACTTTTCCGTGTTCTCCAATAACAATAACTTTAAAACCTTTTTGTCTAAGTTCTTGCTCCGCTCTCTGTGAATCAAAGTTGATGTAATTTGGTAGTACAACAGAAGCCCTCTTAGCTTGCACGTACATAGACAAGTAGAAAAATAAAAAACCGGCAGCTATTCCAAAAATAACTGCTATCAACAACGTTAATAACGTCCCCAAAGTTGAGGACAAAAATCTACCTGGATGGAAATCTTTTTTCTTCGTATTGTTATTTTTTACCCTTCTATCGATCACGAGAACACCTCCATTTTTGATAAAAAATGAAATTCAGCAAACAAAAGTCGGCGAATTATTGCACCTCGTAATCTATCTTTTATGTCTTCTTCTCAACTGACCACACGCCGCATCGATATCTGTTCCTTTTTCTTTCCTGATTTCGTTTTCTATGTTGTGTTTATCAAGTACTTCTTTAAACCGCTCAATTGCCCAATGATGTGGTCTTTCGAGTTTCAATTCACCGGACGATGGGATAGGATTTATCGGAATAAGATTTACATACGCGCCTATACCTTTAAGTAATTGAGCAAGTTTTTCCG
>CAZOAS010000046.1:3109-11323 GCA_964577745.1 uncultured Fervidobacterium sp. | reverse complement strand
CCAACAAATACAAGTATCTCTGCAACAGCTAAGTATAACTTAGACGGAATCATTTCAAGAACGTCAAGTTTGAATAATTCATCGACTAAATCGGGTGATTTAACTATAGGAACGTTATTTTCTTGGGCTTTTCTTATTATCATCTCCGCCAGATGACATTTACCCTTCGCTACAACGAAAGGTGCAAAGTCTTTACCAAGTTCGTATTTCAACGCAACGGCAAGTTTTTCCGTACATTCTTTGTCTTGAAAAACATCAGACATACGTTCCCTCCGAAAAGCTTAATAACTTAATGGCGACCAAGTGGAAGTTTCTTTTTAAATTTTCTTCGAGTTCTTGAATATTGTCTGGTATTTTTTCAAAATAAATCGTTGCACTGCTTACCAACCCTTCTTCGATTTTCCCGAATATCTTGTTGTCTTGTAAGAATATGTGAAATGTGCTGTTTTTTCTATCCATAAAGACTATCTTTCCTTTCTCACTTTTTAGACCATATCGACCTGATAGTAAGTTCAAGTAACGTTCAAATTTTCTATCCTCGTCATCAAGATTTTCACCATTCAAAAGTTTTTGAAGTTTCATTATCAGTGCGTTGTTTATATCGATTCTTTTCGATAATTCCTCCAAGAAAAGTGCAAGTGCAACAGAGATTAAGTTTAGGTGTTTATAGTTCATTTTTTCAACCAGTTTATCGGAAATTGCGATGAATTTTACTGCAGGGAGTTGTTCGAATTCCCCAGGTCTTTTTGCAACAACTTTTGCTAAATAATCACCTTTACCAAAATCTTTTACTTCTATTTTGGTTCCTTCCTTAGGCGCTTTCTTTTCACTTTTAATTATGTACTCACCATCTTTCGTCTTTATCTTTACATACTTACCGTATGATTCAAGTACAAGTCCGTATGTACGCACCTGCTATCACCTTTCGATCTTATCAAACACAGGTTCCAGTATTTCGTCGATATCAACGAAGAATATGTAACTTTTCTCTTTGTCGTTGTATATGTACCTTTGAGAGAATGGCTTGAAAAATCCATCTTTGAATTGTACAACGATGCTGGAATCTCCAATAGTTGCTTTCTTAACACCTTCCTGCCAGAGTATGACTCTCAAGATACTGTATTTTATTAAATTATTAACACTCTCGGGTAATTTTCCAAATCGGTCGATTAATTCATCACGGATGTCTAAGATTTCATCAACACTCAGAGTCGACGCTATTCTTCTATAAAATCTCATCCGCTCGAATGGATCGTATATATAGAACTCTGGTATGACTATACTGCCAGGTATCCCTTCAACTTCTGTGTCGATTTTGTTAATCATCTGTCCTTTGCTCTCAAGAACAGCTTCGTTAAGTAATTCAAGATAGTAATTTAATCCAACATCGTTTATGTATCCGTGTTGTTCTAAACCGAATATCGCACCGATACCCCTTATCTCCATATCTCGCATGGCTATCTTCAAGCCACTTCCAGGTCCAACGTAAGATTTGATAGCGTACAATCTTTCCAATACTTTATCACTGACGTGTTTTGGATGGAAGAAGTAAGCAAAAGAGATTTTATCGCTTCTTCCCACTCTTCCTCTAAGTTGATAAAGTTGAGCAAGACCGTATCTGTGTGCATCATCAACGATTATAGTATTTGCATTCGGTACATCGACACCATTTTCCACTATCGTAGTGCACAAAAGTACATCCGCCTTACCATGGAAAAACAAGTCTATCGCATTTTTCAATTCACTCTTAGGTTGCTGACCGTGACCTACAACTATCGATACATCTGGCAAAAGTTTTTTTAAGCGTTCGTACACATCGTATATCGTGTTTACACGGTTATGGACGTAAATAACCTGTCCTCCCCTTGTTAATTCCCTCATTATAGCTATCTTTATTATCCTCTCATCAAAAACGCCTATGTGTACTTGCGTTTCTTTCCTTCCAAACGGCGGTGTTTTCAGCTCAGAGAATTCTTTCAATTCAGAAAGTGCCATATGTAATGTTCTTGGTATCGGTGTAGCACTCATGGAAAGTACGTTGACATTCACCCTGAATTTTTTGAACTTTTCTTTTTGCTCAACTCCAAACTTTTGTTCCTCGTCTATAACAACAAGTCCAAGGTCTGAGAAGATAACGTTATTGAGTACACTGTGAGTACCAACTAACAAATCGATAGTGCCAGTTCGTACTCCTTTTAATATCTGTTCTTTTTCTTTTTTTGTCGTGAACCTATCAAGCAAAGCCACCCTTATACCAAAAGGTTTAAATCGTTCGGAGATGTTTTCGAAAAGTTGCTTTGCTAATACGGTTGTAGGTGCCAACAGTACTGCTTGCTTGCCTGAGACAATTGTTCTGAAGATGGCACGTATAGCCACTTCAGTTTTTCCGTATCCAGCATCTCCAACGATTAATCTATCCATCGACCTTTCGCTTGCCAAATCGTCAAGAACATCTTGGATAGCCCTTATCTGGTCTTCCGTTTCGATATATGGAAATGTCTTTGAAAATTCATTCTCTAATTCAGCATCGCCTGGCAAAGAAATTCCAGTTGTTGAATTTCTGATGTGGTGAATTAATATTAAGTCTCTAACTATTTGTTCTATGTTCCTTTTTACCTTCGATACCTTTTTACTCCACGTACCTTTTTTCAAAGAATCAAGTTTTACATTTACGTCGTCACCTATGTATTTATCTATAAGGTCTATTCTCTCGATAGGTACGTAGAGTGTTGAATCTGCAAAACTGAGCACTATAAACTCCCTCTGACCTTGCGGAGTGTCAACTTTTTTAATTTCTGAAAAACGTGCCAAACCGTATTTCTTGTGAACAACGACATCACCAATTTCAAGTTCCTCTTCAGAGATAACAGGAGCGGAAGGTATGTATTCTTCAACCGTTACTTCATGCTTTAATTCTTGCGGTATTTCTAAAGCAACTTCTTTGGCTGTGGATATGATTTCTTCGTAGTCTATTATTCCGTACTTTCGATAAGTTTCTTTCAGTTCAACGCTTTGGATTGAGTTCCTTATCTCTCTTTCGAAAGAAACGAAATGTTCGATTACCGACTTTTTATTGTACACTTCGAAACTTACTCCGTAATCTGTAAACGTGCCGCTGACATATTTGCCTGTGAATTGTTCTTCGGACGGTTCTAAGATTGCCTGGTTATCTTCTAAAACAAACTCTCTTGC
Source organism: uncultured Fervidobacterium sp. (assembly GCA_964577745.1). Classification (GTDB taxonomy): domain Bacteria; phylum Thermotogota; class Thermotogae; order Thermotogales; family Fervidobacteriaceae; genus Fervidobacterium. The sequence continues at coordinate 8,131 of CAZOAS010000046.1, read as the reverse complement.
CGGTAACAGTAGAGCTTGTTCGAGTTTTTCCTGAGTTCGTTGCGTTTTCAAATCGAATCGTTTTATCTCTTCTATCAGATTTCCGTACAATTCTATCCTCACAGGTACGTTATCTGGTCCAAGATAATCTATTATCTCACCACGTACCGAAAATGTACCACCCTCTCTAACGTTAAATACACGTTCGTAACCAAGTTTTGAAAACAACTCATATGGTGAGACAATTTCATCTCCAGGTTTTAGTACATACACATATTTTCTAAATTCTCCAGGTCTCATCACGTAGTGTAGTAGTGATCTCAACGTTGCTATGCCATTTAATTTTCCTTGGATCGCAAGGTATAGTGCGTATATCCTTCTTGATCGCACATACCAAGAAGGTCTCAAATTTTCGTAAGGTAAAACATCATAGTCAGGTATATAAAAATACCCTTCCAAGTTCGTCTCTTTTTCCGAAGGAACGATGAGTATTTTATTCACAGATTAATCACCCGCATGTTGTAATCCATACCAGCTTGCCTTTGCTTTTTTTCCGGATAAAGGAACGTGTAGATATCGCTTGCCAATAAATCCCTTTCAAACTGCCACATGTAAAGTTCTTCATCGATATCGAAGTTAACCTTTCCTTCCGCAATCTTCTTTTTCGCTTCTTCAAGTACATTTTTGTAAAGTGATGCCGTTGAGATGATAGGAACACTTGCACTTTTTTTAATCACTTTAAGTAACTCCCTACCCTTTTCTGTGAAGCCCAATACTCTCAGGTACTGTGGACCTTTTTCGTTACTCGTTTCCACATGCTCTTTATCCATATCGAATAGCACATGTAACATGGCACGTCTGATACGTGAATAAGTAAATCTTTTCGCTTTTACCTGTTCAACGAAACATTGCACATCGCCGCAATTCCTTGATGCTTCGTAGAATCTTAAATCAAGTCCTTCGTTGAAACTGTATATCCTCTCGAAATCTTCCCTTTTCATCTTCCTAAACATCGTGATTAAAAAATCCAGATATTCCCAAAAGACAGGTCCTCTTCCTTCTGAGAACTCACGGCTGAGAATTTCATACGTAGCTTGTGGTAATGCCTCCTTAGCTGAGCTAAATTCGTTGAGTTTTATCGCTTTGCGTATCGCACTTGCGGAAGAAAACTTTCCCTTGAACGTTTCATCGTTGTAGTCAGATCCAACTCTCTTTATCACATGTGGAGTGATCTTGCTATCGTATTTTATCAATGCTTTAACGTACTCTATGCCCAATATATCGTTTGATTTAGACAATTTCTCAACTTCGCTATTTAACACATCCATTAAGGCGTACTTTCTTGCATTTGGATAAGAATACCCAAGTTTCAGTTGCCTTTTGAATGCAACCTCGAATTCTGGCGTTTGAAAAGTCAAAAGATGAGCAACTTTTTTAAGAAATTCTATATCACCACTTTCACTACCAAACACGATATCGCTAACAACACCAGTTTTATGCAATACACCAACAGAGCCCAGTGCAAATCCACCGGCATCTTGTACAGCGTAAACGGTTGGAAGTTCAAATACGATATCTATACCACTTCTTAGTGCGATTTCACTACGTGCGAATTTATTCACTATCGCCGGTTCACCACGTTGACAAAAATTACCGCTCATAACGGCGATAGTGTAATCTGGACCAGTCAATTTCTTTGCCTCTTCAAGATGATGTAGATGTCCGAAGTGAAATGGATTGTACTCCACAATCACACCAAGGACTTTCATATCGATTCACGTTCCTTTATGTTCATTCAGAAAATTCCCTTCTCATGACTGTGAATTGCAATACGAATAATATCAAATTATAAGCAAAGTAAATAGCCGAAAGGTACATCATCTCTATAGTATTTCCCTTGTCTTGCAACAAATCGATACCTATCCAAGTTGGACCTGTGAAAGCAAGTTTGTAAACTTGTACAGCCAAGCTAACGCCTGAAGCGATAAACGCAAAAATTATATGAAAAGAAGCATTCCCACCCATAGCCTTAGAAACTGGATAGGTGCTTGTGAAAAATCCACTTGCGGAAATTAAAAGCAAAATGAAAAGCAAATACCTTGAATCGAGAAATGTTAATCCTGTTAAATTAGACACAATAGGTGCCAAGTACAAAACGGCAAGGTAAACGGCAAGCGATATAAAGCCAAAGACAAATGTTATAAAACCAACAAGTATCAAAAAATAATACTCACCTTTTCCAATCTCTTTTTGAATCCTTCTTTTTTCAGTTCTTTCAATGCGTCGTTCCAAGTGCCTATCGAATTCTCTTTCTGCGTTCATAGATAAACTGATTCCTCCTTTGAAAACTTATTATCGTATTTCCAAGAAAATTATACCACAGAAAAAAAGAATAAGCTAAAGTATACAAAACACTGTTAGAATAACTTTTGGATATATTTTACAATTGTCTGAGCTTTCTTTTGACGCTTTACAACATTTCACACTCTCTTGAAAGGTGTTATAATTGTTTTAGCATGACAAACTTTTATTTCATAAAATTGTGAAAGTAGGTGAAAATATGCTTTCTATGTTTACCGATACGACTTTCAGGGATGGTCATCAATCGTTAATTGCCACACGCATGAGCACGAAAGATATACTTGGAATAATAGAAGACGTAGATAGTCTTGGTTTTCAAGCTCTTGAAGTTTGGGGTGGAGCAACGTTCGATGTTTGCGTTAGATATCTCAACGAAGATCCTTGGGAAAGGATTAGAGAGATTAAGAAACGGCTGAAAAACGGCAAAACGCAGATGCTTCTCAGAGGGCAAAACCTTGTAGGATATCGCCATTACGCTGATGATGTTGTTGAGTTATTTGTCAAAAAAGCGATTGAAAACGGTGTTGAAGTAATAAGAGTGTTTGACGCACTTAACGATATACGCAACCTTGAAAAAAGTATAGAGGTGGCTTTAAAGCACGGTGCACATGTTCAAGGTGCGATGTCGTACACGACAAGCCCTGTTCACACAGTGGAATATTTCCTAAGCTATGCTCAAGCACTTGTTGAAAGAGGTGTTCACTCTCTTTGTATCAAGGATATGGCAGGTTTACTAACACCTAAGATGGCGGGAGAATTGGTCAGTGGATTGAAAAAACGATTTGATTTACCGGTTGAAGTACACACCCATGCAACAGCTGGACTTGGTGAATTAGCGTATATAACGGCGTTTTTAGCAGGTGCAGATATAGTCGATACAGCGATATCACCATTTGGTATGACAACAAGTCAGCCAGCGTTTGAGGCTATATACTATTCGTTCTCAGAATACAAAAAATTGCCAGAAATAGACTGGAAAAAAGTCGATAAAATAGTAAAATATCTTTGGGATGTAAGAAAAAAATACGAAAGTTACGATGTGAAGATGTACAGCATAGATCATAGGATAATCACTTCACAAGTACCCGGTGGAATGTACTCTAATCTTGTTAAGCAGCTATCCGAACAAAAAATGCTCGATAAACTCGATGCGGTGCTTGAGGAAATACCAAGAGTACGTGCAGACCTTGGCTATCCACCTCTTGTCACACCGACAAGCCAAATCGTGGGAGTCCAAGCCGTACTCAACGTCATGACAGGTGAAAGATATGCAAAAGTCACAAGAGAGGTAAAAGATTACGTAAAAGGACTATACGGAAGACCACCTGCACCAATTGATGAAGAGTTAATCAAGAAAATCCTGGGCGATGAAAAACCGATAGAAGGTAGACCAGCCGATTACATAGAACCAGAACTTGAAAAAAGAAGAAAAGAAATAGGAGTCTTAGCTGAAACAGATGAGGAATTGCTAATTTACGCTATACTTGGCGAAATTGGAAAACAGTATTTGAAGAAAAAATACGACGAAAAGATACAAGTTGATTGGATACTCGTTGAAAGTCTTGAAGGAGGATATCCGGTTTGATAATAGGCATCGGTAACGACATATTGGATATATCTCGTGTAGATGTGAAACTCGAAAGAAGAATTTTAACAGACGAAGAAAGAAGTTCGAAAGAGACTATAACACAAGAGTACTTAGCAGGAAGATTTGCGTTAAAAGAAAGTTACTTCAAAGCACTTGGCACAGGTTTGAATGGTAATTCATTTCAAGATATATCGTTTCTAAACAGACAAGATGGTAGTATATACGCAAAAATACATAGGTACACGAAACCAAAATTCAGAACTTACAATTTTTTTCATGTTACACTTTCGCACGATAAATTTGCTATAGCAAGCGTAATTTTAGAAAAAGTAAGAGGAAAAATATACATCGGTATAGGAACGAACCTTGGGAATAGACAAGATAACATACAAAAGGCTATAAAGCACTTGGAAGAAATATCTGATGTTCTAAAAGTATCACAAATCATCGAAACTCCACCTTACGGAAAGACGGATCAACCGAATTTCTTGAACTGTGTTGTTGAAATAGACACAGAACTAACACCAAACGAATTGATACATAGTTTACTTGAGATAGAAGAGAAGATGGGAAGAGTTAGAATAGAAAAATGGGGTCCAAGGATTATTGATCTTGATATACTTTTTTATGGCAATTTGGTTATTCAAAATGAACAACTCACGGTACCGCATTACGATTTCGAAAATAGAATGTTCTTCGTTCAACCGATGTATGAACTTGATCCAAACTTTGTGCACCCATTGTCTGTAAAATCGATGAAGGATATCTTTACAGAGCTTAGAGGTGAAACGAAGTGAACGATAACAAGGATTTGGACATTTTAAAAATCGAAGAAGAAATCGATCAAGCTATAGAAAACGAAGATTATGAAAAACTCAACGAATTACTCGATAAACGTCAGGAAATATTGGGATCACTTCCCGAAGAGGTGTTAAGAGAAATATACGAACGGGATAAGAAACGACAAGAGATACTAAGCCAGAAATTAGCCGAATTCAAAAACATCACCAAACAAATCGAAGAAGGCAAAAGAATGGTACAGTCTTACATACAACAAGACGACAAAGGGCAGATGTTTAATAGTGAAGGGTGAA
>CAZOAS010000046.1:0-3009 GCA_964577745.1 uncultured Fervidobacterium sp. | reverse complement strand
CAGTCTTACATACAACAAGACGACAAAGGGCAGATGTTTAATAGTGAAGGGTGAATGCAAAGGGGGGTTAACGATGGCGAATATCGATGAGAGATTCCAACAAGCGAAAGAGAAATACGAAGAGGTTGTGAAAAAATCTATATCAAAAGTTCCAGAGAGAAAAGAAGTATTCTATTCAACATCAGGTTACGAAATCAAAAGACTTTACACACCGGAAGATATCGCAAATCTCGATTATATGAACGATTTGGGTTTCCCCGGTGAATATCCGTTCACACGTGGTGTTCAACCAACGATGTACCGTGCAAGACACTGGACGATGAGACAATACGCAGGATTCGGAACAGCTGAAGAATCGAATAAGAGATACAAATACCTCCTTGAGCAAGGTCAGACGGGGCTTTCTGTTGCATTTGACCTACCAACACAGATAGGATACGATTCAGATGACCCAATGGCTGAGGGTGAAGTTGGTAGAGTTGGCGTTGCTATAGACTCTCTTGAGGATATGGAGATACTCTTCGATGGCATACCACTTGATCAAGTAAGTACATCGATGACGATAAACAGTACAGCTATGATATTACTCTCCATGTACATCGCCGTTGCGGAGAAACAAGGCGTATCTCAGGATAAATTGAGTGGTACGATACAAAACGATATACTGAAAGAATACATCGCAAGAGGTACGTACATCTATCCACCCGAACCATCGATGAGACTTATAACGGATATATTCGAATACTGTTCTAAATATATGCCAAAATGGAATCCAATCAGTATAAGTGGTTACCATATAAGAGAAGCAGGTTCAACGGCAGTTCAAGAAGTTGCATTTACACTCGCCGATGGTATAACTTACGTTGAAGCTGCTATAAAAGCTGGACTTGATCCAAACGTATTCGGTAAGAGATTGTCGTTCTTCTTCGCAGCACACAACAACTTCCTTGAGGAAATTGCAAAGTTCAGAGCGGCAAGAAGGTTATGGGCGAAGATAATGAAAAACAGATTTAACGTAACAGATCCAGAAGCGATGAAATTGAGATTCCATACACAAACAGGTGGATCAACATTAACAGCTCAGCAACCGATGAACAACATAATAAGGGTTACAATACAAGCACTCGCAGCTGTGCTTGGTGGTACACAATCATTACACACTAACAGTTATGACGAAGCACTTGCACTTCCAACAGAAGAATCTGCAAGAATTGCATTAAGAACGCAACAGATAATCGCATACGAATCTGGCGTATCCGATACAATTGACCCACTTGCGGGTTCTTATGTTATCGAAGCGATGACAAACGAAATAGAAAAGAGAGCAATGGAATACATCGAAAAGATAGACCAGCTTGGTGGAATGGTGAAAGCGATAGAAACTGGATACGTGCAAAAAGAAATCCACGAGAGTGCGTACAAACACCAATTAGCCGTTGAAAAAGGTGAAGAAATAATAGTCGGTGTAAACAAATTCACAATAAAAGAAGACTTAAAGCAAAAAGAAGTATTAAAAGTTGACCCAGAACTTGAACTGAAACAAAAAGAGCGACTCAAGAAACTCAGAGAAAAAAGAGACAACGAAAAGGTTAAAAAGTTACTCAACAAGATAAAAGAAGTTGCATCAACCGATGAAAATCTCTTCCCATACGTACTCGAAGCGGTAAAGGCATATGCAACAGTTGGGGAAATAAGCAATGCACTTAGGGAGGTATTTGGAGAATACACGGAAACTGTGATTGTTTAATAAGTAACTATACGGAGGTTAAAAAATAGATGGAACAGCTAAAGCTGTTTGAATTTAGCGAAGTGCAAAAGGACCTTTTAAATTTAAAAGAAGCGAGTCAATGGGCAAGTAAATATCTAAACAAAAAAGTTACAACGTCAAATATATCATATTTAATCCAGTATGGAAAAATAACGAACTACGGTACAACGGGTTCGCCACTTGTAAGTATAAACGAATTAAAAAAATATTATGATGAAAACGTAAAAAGTATCGTTAAAGATTACATAAATGATGAGGATATCGATTGGCATTTATCATTCTCTCAACTTAAGGAATCTGAAAGAACCAAGCATGTTCACAGATTACATCCGTACAAAGGGAAGTTCATTCCCCAACTTGTCGAGTACTTCTTAGATGAGCATGTGGATGAATACAAAAGAGAAGTCTATTTTCGCAAAGGAGATATCATCTTAGATCCATTTTGTGGAAGCGGAACAACCTTAGTACAATCAAACGAGCTTGGCATTCATGCCATAGGAATAGACGTCTCTTTTTTCAATGCACTTATTTCAAACGTCAAAATTAACAAGCAAAACATCACAATCCTTGAAAAGATAGCTTCAGAATTAACAACAAAATTAAAAGAATTGCAGAGTCAAAAAAATATCCAAGATTTCGAAGAAGAATTACAACAAGAACTTACAAAATTCAATGCCACTTACTTTCCATCTCCAGATTACAAGAAGCAAGTTAGACAAGGAAACATAGACGAAAAAACATATGCGAAAGATAAGGAAATAGGTTTTCAAAGAATATACGAAAGGTTGTTGAATAAGTACAAAATATCCATAGAGAACAAAGGTGAAGGGAAATTTTTAGAAACGTGGTTTTTACCATCTGTAAAAGAGGAACTCGAATTTTTAAGAGATGAAATAATGAAAATTGAGGAAGATAACATAAGAGATGTTTTCATATTAATACTTAGTCGTACGGCTCGCTCGTGCCGAGCCACAACACATGAAGATTTGGCAACGTTGAAATCACCCGTTAAGTCAACGTACTATTGTAAAAAACATATGAAAATATGCAAGCCAATATTCTCAATTTCTGAATGGTGGAATTATTATATCTCAGACACAATTAAAAGATTAAAAGAGTTCGACAAAATAAGAACCGACACTTTCCAAATTTGTTTAGTAGGTGATAGTCGTAGCATAGACATTCAAAACGAATTAAGTAAGAAAAATAAAGAATTTGCAGAGTTAGTAAAAACTAAAGGA
>CAZOAS010000045.1:0-11490 GCA_964577745.1 uncultured Fervidobacterium sp. | reverse complement strand
AGAATATAGCACCACCAACTGCACAAACCATCCCCTTGAACTTTCGTAGCTTATAGCCCACAAGAGCAGATGTATTAACGGCGATCGGGCCTGGCAATGATTGGGCAATAACTAAAAGAGCTGTAAATTCTTCGTCTGATAAAAATCGATATCTTTTGACAAATTCCTCTTTGATGACCGGTACCATCGCATATCCGCCACCGATGGTAACTCCGCCTATCTTAGCTGTTATTGAAAATATCTTCCATAGAGATACTTTTCTTGTGGAACTTTTCAAAAATACCACTCCTTGTTTTATGTTGGGTATGGTATATTATAAAAAACGGATCACATAGGATTATTATACTACGGAGGTTTACTTATGGGAATGCTATGGATGGGGTTGAGGATATTGTTGTTAGGGTACGAAAGAATAGCAGGAAGTAAGATTTCAAAAGATTCTCCTACATTTGTAGCCGCATGGGGTTTTTTCTTTTTCTCTTTTTTATCATTTTTTCCGTTTTTCAATACATTAACATTGGATATAATTATCAAATCACTTCTTAGTGGTACGATATACTCTTTTTCATTTTCTTTGTATACTTACGCGCTTGGTCATGAGGACACTTCTGTCGTTGCTCCCTTATATAATTTGAATGCTATCTTCTTGATGATACTCTCGGCATTATTCTTAGACGAACCATTCACTTATAAGAAATTTATCGGTGCTTTATTGATGATTTACGGTGTTAGCTTTTTAAAAAAGGGAAGCACTGTATTTTTATCTTATAAGAATCTTTTGAAGAGTAAAGGATCCGTGGCTATGCTCACTTCGTCGCTTTTAATGGCTTTTGGTAGAATAATAGATAGAAAAATCACACAGAATGTCTCACCTATGGGATATTCTGTTGGCATCTATCTTGTTATAAGTGCTTATATATTCATGTACGGTCTGATAAATAAAAATAAGATAAATGATTATGTCAAGATTGTAAAAGAAAAAGCCACCTATCTTGTCCTCGGTGGCATTTGTAATGCGTATTCTTATGTAGCCTTGCTAAATGCTTTCGATTATTTTGGAGTAAGTGTTGCTGAGCCTTTATCAATGCTTTCGGTGTTTGTTACCATGCTTTTTGCTAAGATATTTCTTAAAGAAAAGATTGGCTTACGATTAATTGCGGCTATTCTTTTATTTACTGGTGCCATAATGATATATTGAAGTTTGTGTTTATTATAGCATATATTTGTCAACGTATATATCTACAAGTAATGGTACTCTTAACTTTACTGCATTTTCCATCTCTTCTTTAACGATTGATTTTAATTGTTCGACTTCTTCTTCAGGTGCTTCAAATACAAGTTCGTCGTGCACCTGAAGTATCATAAAGCTTTTTAGTCTTTCTTCTTTTAATCTTCTATGTATGTTTATCATCGCTATTTTCATAATATCTGCCGCACTACCTTGTATAGGGGTATTGATGGCTATTCTTTCACTTTCTGATCGAATATTTTGGTCTTTTGAGTTGATTTGTGGTATATCTCTCTTTCTGCCGAACAACGTTTTAACATATCCATTTTTCCGCGCAAATTCTTTTATAGTTGATATGTATTCTTGAACATTTTTGTAATTTTCAAAGTACGCTTCTATCATCTTTTTGGTGTCTTTAACATCCATACCTGTTCTTTTGGAAAGACCGTACGGTGAGACTCCGTAAACTATTGCAAAATTTACCATCTTTCCTATTCTTCTCATATTTTCTGTCACAAACTCTTCGCTTACGTTGAATATTTTTTTAGCTGTTTCAAGGTGTATGTCTTTGTTTTCATTAAATGCACGTATTAGTTCCGGGTCTTCTGTTATGTGCGCTAATACCCGAAGTTCAATTTGGGAATAATCTGCTCCGAGTATGTACCAACCGTCCTTTTGGGGTCTCACAGCCATTCTTATTTCCTTACCTTCATCTGTTCTCCCAGGTAAGTTCTGTAAATTTGGATCAGAACTACTCAATCGACCGGTTGCAGTGCCCGTTTGATTGAAAGAAGCATGCACACGTCCTGTTATAGTATTCACCATTGACGGAATTGCATCAACGTAAGTACTTTTTAACTTTTGAATTTTTCTGTATTCAAGCAAAAGCTTGGCAATCTCGTATTCATTTGCAAGATATTCAAGAACTTCCACATCCGTCGAATACGCACCTGTTGTTGTTGATTTTACGCTCGGTAATTTCAATTTTTCAAAGAGAATATAACCAAGTTGTTTGGGTGAATTTATATTAAACACTTCTCCTGTTATCTCGAAGATTTTTTGAGAAAGTAAAGATAACTTCTTATCCATTTCTTTTGAAAGGTTATTAAGATAATCTACATCAAAATAGACACCATTCAACTCGAGATCTGCGAGTACGGAAATCATTGGTAATTCTATTTTCTCATACAGTTCTGTCATTTCGTTTGAATATATGAGAGAGTATAGAATATTGTGAATTCTTAAAGACATATCGGCATCTTCACATGAATACTTAGCGGCAGACTCAATAGGTACATAAGAAAAATCCCCGGCAAAAAGCGGCAATGAATCTTTTACAACTTCTTCGTAAGAAATCATCTTATGTCCCAATAATTTTAAAGATAATTCATCGAGGTTAAATCTCTTTTCATTCGGATTGAGTAAGTAAGCTTCTACCATGGTATCAAAAGAAGGAATTGGTGTTTCTATTCCCGTTCTCTTAAGAAATTTTATGTCAAACTTAACGTTATGACCTCCGATATTTTTTGTTCCATCAAAAAGTACTTTAAAAAGTTTCGAGATTTGATCACTGCTGAGATTTTTAGAACTTACATGAGCAACGGGAATATAAAAAGCTTTACCTTCTTCAACGGCTATCGAAATTCCAACAATCTTTCCTGTGTAAGGATCTAAAGACGTAGTTTCGAGATCAAAGGCTATCTTCTTAGCTCTGGAAAGTTCGTCTATTAATTGATTGAGAGATTTCTCGTTATCGACTATTTTGTATTCTACTTTCTTAAGTAGATCCGCGGAAAGATTTAGTTCTTTAATTATGCTCGAAAATTCGAATTTTTTCAATGTTTCTAATAATTTTTTATCGTTCGCTCCGGTGTACAAAAGTTCTCGCAACTCGATATTTATGTCCACACTTGTGTTGAGTTCAACAAGTTTTTTGCTTAATTCGTAATCTTCAAAATACGATAACAGACTTTCTCTTATTCTTTCAGGTAACTTTGCCGTGTTTTTCATAGCTTCTTCAACACTGCCAAATTCGTTCAATATCTTAGCTGCGGTCTTCTCACCTATTCCTGGTACACCTGGAATGTTATCCGAAAGATCGCCAACAAGTGCAAGATACTCTTTTATTTGCTGAGGATTAACTCCAAATTTTTCAAGTACTTCCGATGGAGTATATTTTTTCAGATCCGTAACACCTTTTTCAACACGCCAAACGTGGACATTTTCGTTTACAAGTTGTAACATGTCTTTGTCACTAGTGATGATATTTATTTCGGTTAAGTTGTATTTTATCTTGTCTTTCTCAAATAAATTTACAAGAGTTGCTATTATATCATCAGCCTCATAGCCTTGTAATTTAAGAAGTTTAATTCCAAATCCTTCCACAAGTTCATCTACTAACTCGATTTGCCTTAAGAGCGGTTCAGGAGTTTCTGGTCTATGGGCTTTGTATTGTTCGTACAATTCCTTCCTATAAGTACTTCCACCTTTCACATCGAGAGCAAATGCACAGTAATCTTCATTAACCTTTATATGCTCTTTTATAAATTTTGCAAGCATACGAGCAAGCCCATAAAGGGCGTTCGTTGGAACGCCCTTGGTTGTTGTAAGGTTTTGATCTATTGCAAAATATGCTCTGTAAAGTAAACCTGTACCATCAAATAGAAATACTCTCGCCATTAAGTTGCATCCTCCGAATTTCAAGTAATGTATTTACTGCTCTTCGCAAATGTGGTATTACAATTGATCCACCAACGATGAGAGCGACATCGAATGCCTCGAAAAATTCTTCATCTGTAACGTTCAGTTCTGCACATCTTATCATATGGTACGTAATACAATCATCACACCTTAATACCATCGAAGCAACAAGTCCCATTAATTCTTTTGTCTTACTATCGAGTGCACCATCTTTGTACACAGCACCATCCAATGCCCAGAATCTCTTTGTATTTAATGTTCCACGATTCAGTATTTCTTCATTCATTTTTTCTCTGAATTTCTTGAATTCTTCGAGTGTATTAAATCCCGTAGAGGACATGTTCGCCACTCCTTGAATAGTTGATTAATATCTCTCGATTCCAAATCCTGCTTGTCCAGGACCTACGTGTGTTGATATAACCTTACCTGTTGGAGTGTAGTAAACGTTCCTGACTTTATAATGCTCACGGAGTATCGGTTCAAGTTCTTTGAGTTCTTCCATATTATCACAGCTTACAAGATAAATATCAACTTCGCTACCTTTTACGAACCCTTCGCTTTCGGCTTTCTTTAACAACTCGTCAATTATGCCTTTAAAACCTCTCGTTTTCGTAAACGGTACCATGTTTCCTTCTTCGTTGATGTAGATTCCAACTCTGACTTTCAACAATGAACCAACAAATCCTGTGAATTTGCTCACTCTGCCACCCTTGACCAAGAAATTGAAGTCTTGAACATAGAAAAATGCTCCGAAGCCTTTGGCAGCTATCTTTTTCTCGAGTTCCTGAGCAGCTTGGTCGAGGCTTACGCCAAGATTAAATAGTTCTCGGGCATATCTTGCCATTGGTGATATTGCCGTGGAAGCCATTTTGGAATCGACGACTCTTACTGGTATGTCGACCTCACGTGCGGCAAGAGACGCACTGTTGAAAGTACCAGACATGGCAGTTGAGATAGTTATAACAAGAATGCCATCGTATCCTTGGGATTTCAATTCTTCGTATTTACTCTTCCAATCTTCTATAGATGGCTGTGAACTTTTTGGAAGTTCCTGTGCAGTTTTCAGCTTTTCATAGAATTTTTTTAACTCGTTGAAATCACGCGTATCATCTTTTTCGCTTGTACCATCTGACCAGTTGATATACAAAGGTACTATATCAACATCCCATACACTCATCTGCTCTTTTGGAAAGTCTGATGTGCTATCTACTAAAATCTTTATCTTCTGCATAGCCTACTCCCCTTTCTTCAACTCAAGTATTAAATTAAATAATTCTCTAATATTCCGTATACTTACAACTTTAATCTTTTCATCGTTTAACTTTGAAGCTTTTGATGATGCGACGGAAGGTGTTATTATCAGCTCAACTGGTAACTTTTTTGCATTTTCAATCCTCTTCGGAAGGTTGACTGCCGGTCTAATGCTTCCATCCAATCCTATTTCACCTACCATAAATACATTGCCAACAAACGTATCCAAAAAAGAAGATAAAATTGCACCGGCGATTGCTAATTCACATCCCGGATCCGATAGGTTTATTCCGCCAGAGACATTCATGTATATATCATGAAATTCGAGTGGTAAATTCAAATGTTTCGATAAGACTGCAGATATGATAATTACTTTTCGAACATCTATTCCATGAGAAATTCTTCGTCCTGATGCTACTTTAACTCTTGAAACGAGTGCTTGAATTTGTACGTTGAAAGGTCTAATACCTTCGTAAACGTTTGTAAAGACATTACCAGCAGTTTGAGTGTATGTGAGTAGTTTATCTTCAGAGATACTTTGTAACCCTTCGTAGGTCATCTGAAACACAGCCATTTCTCCACTTGGTCCATAACGATTCTTCTGAACTCTTAAAACCCTGTAATCTGTTGTTTTTTCTCCCTCAAAATATATCACCGTATCCACAACATGTTCAACTAATTTAGGACCTGCGATAACTCCTTCTTTTGTAACGTGCGCAATTAAAATAGATGGTATACCATATTTTTTTGAAAAGACCCTTACTTTTTCGACAACAGCTTTTATCTGTACTACTCCACCTATCGGGGAATCAACATCTGTACTACTCAAAGTTTGGATAGAGTCTATAACCACAAGTTGTGCTTCGTTTGGATCAATTGCACTTAAAACCTCTTCGATTTGTGTTTCGGATGAAATGAGCAAATTTTTGCTATTAATACCGAGTCTTTTTGCACGTAATCCGACTTGCGATACACTCTCTTCACCAGATATGTAGTAAACTTTCTTATCTGTATTTTGCGCTATTGAATTGCATATTTGTAATGCCAATGTACTTTTTCCAACACCAGGCTCACCGCCAAGAAGAATAACTTGTCCCCTAACTATCCCACCTGATAAAAGTTCGTCTATCGATTCGTTCATTGTTCTTATACGTACTTCGGTTGATGATTCAATTGCAGAGTTAATATCAAAAAAGCGAGGATGAGGCGTATCCATCCCCGCTTGTTGCGATCTAATAGATTTAGAATCAGTACCTGATTCTTTTATACTCAATTCCTTTGCACTATTCCATTCACCACAAACTGGGCATTTACCAAACCATTTAGGTGATTCGTATCCACATTTGTCACAAACATATATCGTCTTTGATTTTGCCATCTCTTCCTACCTTTACATAAATTTTAAACTTTTTGAACCTCTTTCTTTTGCTTTAGGAATATCAATTTATCTTCCTCGGGAACTACGTATACTTCACTATCTTCTTCTATTTCGCCACGTAATAATTCTTCTGATAGCGGGTCTTCTATGTACTTTTGAATAGCTCTCTTTAGTGGTCTTGCACCGTAAACAGAATCGTACCCAACATTTACAAGGAAGTCTTTTGCTTCCGATGAAAGTACGAGTGAAATTTTTCTTTCTGACAATCTTGCTCGTATATCTTTCAAGAGAATATCGATAATCTGTTCTATATGTTCTTTTGTAAGCTTGTGGAAAACGATTATCTCATCAACACGGTTTATAAATTCCGGTTTGAAGACTTTCTTTACTTCTTCTATCACTTTGGTTTTCATTTCACTGAATTCACGTTCGTGCGATTCACCATCAACAAATCCAAGACTTTTTCTGGATGTTACTATCTCAGACCCACCGATGTTACTTGTCATAATTATAATTGTATTTCTAAAATCAACAACGTGTCCTTGAGAATCTGTAAGACGCCCGTCATCCATTATCTGCAAGAGAATGTTGAACACATCTGGATGAGCTTTTTCAATTTCATCGAATAGTATTACGGAGAACGGTCTTCTTCTAACCTTTTCTGTAAGTGTACCGCCTTCTTCGTAACCGACGTATCCCGGAGGTGCACCAATTAGCCTTGAAACTGAGAATTTCTCCATATACTCACTCATATCGAATCTTAAAAGAGCTTTCTCATCACCGAACAAATATTCTGCGAGAGCTTTGGCAAGTTCCGTTTTTCCGACACCTGTTGGTCCGAGGAACAAGAAGACTCCTACAGGTCTTCTTGGATCTTTCAGTCCGCTTCTTGCTCTTCTTATAGCGCGTGCTATTGCACCAATTGCTTCTTCTTGCCCGACAACTCTTTCGTGTAATGCACTTTCCAATTTGAGTAATTTCTCTTTCTCTGTTTCTTCGAGTTTTTTAAGAGGAATGCCAGTCCATCCGGCGACTACTTCTTCAATGTCAGCCACATCGACAGTTGCTATAGCCGATTCTATATCTCTTCTCCAATTGTTGTACTCTTCGTTGAATTTCTCTCTTAATTCTTGTTCTTTCGCTTTCAGTTCAGCTGCTTTTTCGTAGTCTTGTGCACTTACTGCTTCTTCCTTTTCCGATTTTACAGCTTCTATTTGCAATTTCAAAAGTTGAAGGTCCTCTGGCATTACGAAAAGTTTTAAACGCGTCCTTGCGCCAGCTTCATCTATAACGTCAATAGCCTTATCTGGTAAGAAATGGTCTGTAATGTATCTTTGAGATAAATAAACAGCAGCCTCAAGAGCTTTGTCTGTATATTTTACTTTGTGGTGTGATTCATATTTAGCTTTTAACCCTTTCAATATATCAAGAGCCATCTGTGGATTAGGTTCTTGAACATATATCTTTTGAAACCTTCTCTCTAGAGCAGCGTCTTTTTCGATGTATTTTCTGTATTCATCTGGTGTTGTTGCACCTATACAATGCAATTCACCACGGGCGAGCGCTGGCTTAAGAATATTAGCAGCATCAACGGCACCTTCGGCTGAACCGGCTCCTACTATCATGTGCAGCTCATCTATGAAAAGGATTATATCCTTATTTCCCTTGACTACTTGCAATAACTTTTTCATCCTCTTTTCGAATTCACCACGATACTTTGTTCCTGCAACAATTGCCGCAACATCAAGAGAGAAAATTGTTTTACCTTTGAGAGGTTCCGGTACTTCACCAGAAACGATTTTTTGGGCGAGTCCTTCAACTATAGCGCTTTTTCCAACGCCAGGTTCTCCTATTAGAACTGGGTTATTCTTTTTCCTCCTTACAAGAATTTGCATCAATCTGTCTATTTCGTTTTCTCTTCCTATAACAGGATCAAGTTCGCCTCTCAAAGCTTGAGCAGTTAAATCAACACCGAACCCTTCAAGTTGTCTAACAGCTGGAGAGGTAACCGGTTCTTCCGTCGAAGGAAGTGGTTGCGCTTCTTCGTAGTAATCTTCATCAGATATATTTTCAGCTATTTCTTTTCTAAGTGCCTGAATATTAACATTCAACTTCTTAAGAATATGAATAGCGATACCTTCGCCCTCACGAAGAATTCCCAAAAGTAAATGTTCTGGGTCTATCTTGTCGCTCCCAGACATTCGAGCTTCTTCAAATGCAATTTCAGTAACTTTTCTTGCTCTTGGAGTCATCTGAGGAGACATGATAAAACCACGCATACCGAGACCGACTATCGATATAACTTCGTTTTTTACTCTTGCATAAGTTAAACCATATCTTTCAAGTATTCCAGATAATGGCTTATCATTCAATTTCAAAATTGCAAGCAGTAAATGTTCAGTTCCAACATATGAATGCCCAAGGTCTTTTGCTTCTTCCTGAGCGGTTACAAACACTTTTGCGGATCTTTCTGAGAATCTATCGAACATACGATCACCTCCACATTACAAAATAATTATACCATATTCAATTAAAAAAATAAAGCGAGGGGTATAACTCCCCCCTTTGAATAACTTTTCAATTTTAAGCTTCATTTGAAAAGTATGTTTTTGACAAACTCTTCGTTGTACTTGTAATCATAGTCTGAAAATATCGCTTTGCCGAGTAATATAACAGTTCCTTTTTCGTATTTGAACTTTCCTGCAAGTATCACTTTATCAATTGTCATTGCATCACCTTTACCGTCTGTATCAACGCTTTTTGCAGTTTGCGAAGTAACTAATACTTCAAAATTACTGTAAGGTACCAGCGAACAAGCAGAGTAAAATCTAATGTTGTTTGCAAGTACTTTGTAATTAGCACCATAATTATTCACTTCGTCAATTACCTGATCATCATTAAATCGTACGGGTGCGTTCATGTAATCAAGGATAAGGTTCAAGTCCTCTGTGTTACCCCCATTTTGATAATCACTCTTCGATGTTAGTATCAAAGTCCCACCATTTCTGACAAATTGTAAGATATTGCTTATTTCTTCGTCTGAATAATCTTTACCGTTCATAAGTACGAGATACTTACCATCCAGTTTATTGATTTTTTGAATGTAAATCACTTCATAACCAATGCTGTTAAGGTATTTTTCAAGCATTGTCAGTTTGTCTTTTGCATAATCGTTCGCGTGTCCTTGATCTATGTAAACTACATTTGGAAGTTTTAATACAAATTCTTCTGACTTGACAATTCCAAATTCATTGTACAATTCTTCGACACTGTTTAGCGCATAGGCATTTGTTATAAGCGACAGATAGTTATTAAAGTATTCATCATCACTGCCTCTCAGAATATAGATTTTTTTCGAGAAGCTATTTAACCATTCTATTTCTTCAGGCATCAACTCCTTGAAGAAACTCAGCCCATCAGACGATGGTCCCGGTATGATTATCACATCTACATCGTTGTAATCAACAAGCATAGTTTCGGAGTATATTATAGTGTTTCCTTCTTTTTCAAGGGCATCTACAAGTTTCTTAAATTCTTCTGTAAACTCGTTTTCGTGCAATTTATCAATTAAAACAGTCTTTCCAGTTCTTTCTGAAACTTCGAAAGACAAAGACTGCACGTTTTTTCCGTCGAATAAAAATTCTACTTTATACTTCCCAACAGGCAAGTTTTTAAGAACGATGTCTTTGTTGTAAGAAATGTCGTAAGATTTCAAGTGGAGATTTTCACTTGAGACCACGTTGCCATTTAGGAGTATGACAAGTGAACCCTTTACAGCATTTTCGCTGGTGTTATAAACATCGTAAGTTATGCTAATATCTTGATTAGCTCGTGGCTTTTCCGGACCTAATCTCAGATAATTAACCTTTACAGGACTTTTTGCCTCAACCCAAATAGGAGCTGAGACTATCTCATCGCCATCTTTTTGAATTATCCTTACAAAATACCATTCATAGCCATCTGGTACAGTAAACGTTTGCGAAATTTCGAATGCATCTTTTCCAACAACGTTGTTTATTTCAAACGTACCCGACTGCGAAACGACTTCCAGTTTCTGAACTGGTTCTTTAATATCCTCATATCTGATTCCCAAAGTAAGTTGTGTGGCATCGTACAAAATACTTCCCATTATGCTTTCGTTTCCGTACATGTAAACTTTAACGTTCTTATCTTCAGATGCAAACGTTCTTCTATTCCATAAAGCATCCATTACATCTTCATACGTTAAATTGCGAGCTAAAATACCGGTTCTTGAATCATTTGCACTTATCCAATTCTGTTTATGGTTATCTTGATTAGCCGTTGGGCTAAGGTGCCAACCTCTGTTAAGTGCTAAAATAAAGTTTCTGTACATCTCTTCTGATATAGTGTCACTACTCGTTGAATTACCATTTCCTATTTCGATTAAGTTAACAAACTTATCAGCTTCCGGAACAAACCAAAAATCCTGGAAATTTCCGAAAGTAACACCCGGGTGGTTGAATTGAGCAAGCTTTTTAACACGAATAATCCAATCATAAAAGTCCCTCAAATCTCCCTTTTCATCTCTACTTATAAAATCCGTAGTCTCATAAACGTTTATATGTCCAGAACCTGCAGTCCATTCAAAACCCTGTAATCCAACAAATTTCCCATCAAGTGTTGTATTTCGTGCCGCATGTTGTGTCAAAAATATCTTCGATTGACCACCTACAGGAATCTTTAGAAAATAACAATGATCCGTTACCGCAAGTATATCACCATACTTTGAAGCATGTAGGTAAGCTTCTTCAGGTGTTCCTTTACCATCTGAAAATGATGTGTGAGAATGCAAATTTCCGTAAAAGATTTTAAAACCAACTGTTTGACCGTAAAGAGTGTTTGTTGAGAAAATCAAGATGAGAGAACTGAGCAAAAGCAAAATAATTTTTCTGAGTTTCCTATCCATAGGAGA
>CAZOAS010000044.1:0-11583 GCA_964577745.1 uncultured Fervidobacterium sp. | reverse complement strand
CGTTCTTAGCTTTGTTTTCGACTAAATCGTAAGCAAGAGCGTTTGTTAAGCCTGGCTGTCCAGCGGCGTTGTGCCAGATTAACTCTTTGACTTGTTCATCAAACGTTTGACCTGTTTCGTTCTCATGTTGGGAAAGCAAATTGTAGACTTGTTCTTTTGTAAAGTACGGAAGCCAAAGGTGTTCGGCTATATTAAACGGACTTGCGTTATCTGAGAGTACTCCGCTTAAATATCCTACACTTATCAGTATCACACTTCTTAGTCCGTATTCTTTCCTTTTGTGATAGATACTCCTTATCACGTGCAAAAAACTGTTTATAACCTCTGAATTGTTCATCAATTCAAATTCGTCTATCATAAGAACTATATCTCTTTTTGTTTGCCTATACAATTCCTTTACAAACTCTCTGATTTCATCTATCTCTTCTGGCGTTTGAATATCTATTGTTAAGTAATGTCTAAAGTATATATCTTCGACAACGTCTTTCACAAATGTCTCCACAAAAGACTTAGCAGATTTACTTCCATAACTTTCAAAAGATATGAAAATTGGTAAGTATTTATCTTTGATTTTTTCAACAACATCGTTTAAAAACGTTGTTTTCCCAGTTTGTCTGGGTGCTGAAATGGTAAAGTATCGATAATTTTCTATGTATTCAAGTGCTTTTTGCATTTCAACTGGTCGTTCAACGTAATAGCATGTATCTTTATCAACAGGACCTGTGGTACAAAATCTTCTCACTAAGGTTCACCTCATCTACACTTCTATGTCCGTAAAAAACACTTTCATTTGGATATTGCGTTAATCTTATAAGTAGATAACCTCTTTTACCACACGTTCCTTTATTTCTTTTCTAAGAACATCAATCTGAACTATGTCTACACGAGTTTGAAGCTGTTCTTCCAAGAATTCAGCAAGACCGGTTAGATCAAAAAGTGTAGCACCTTCATAGAATTTAAAGTATATCTATGTCACTGGTCTCTTTTTGTTCACATCGAACGTAAGAACCAAATAGACCTATAATTTTTTCCTTATATTCTTTTCTGACTATATCTTTAACGTTCGTAAGAATTCCTTCGATTTCTTCTATATTTTTCATACTATATTCCTCCAAAAATAATTATTAGTTAGCCATAACTTACACCTTGAGAATTATTACTGACTTTTACTGACTTTTATACCATGCGCGTACACACGTAAATACTTTATACCAAATGTGATTTTAATATTCTTATTTTATTATATCACATCGTTTCAAATCATATCACATTGTTTCAAGTTATACCAACATTAGTTTTGTGGACAAAAGATAATTCTAAATTTATCCCTATTTACATATCACGAGTTATATGATAAAATATACTTAGGTATAACTAATTAAATAGTAAACAAGATAAAAAATGATATATAAATAATCCACTTGGGAGGTGCTTAGATATGTTATTGGAAGTGAGAAACTTGGTGGCAAAGCTTACGGATGGTGAAAAACTCATACTTAAAGGTGTTGACCTTACGATAAACGATGGCGAAGTACATGTGATTATGGGACCGAATGGTTCTGGAAAGTCCACTTTGGCAAATGTGATTATGGGAAATCCGAAGTATGAAGTAATTTCTGGAGACATTCTTTTTGAAGGAGAATCTATTCTTGAGTTAAGAACAGATGAAAGAGCTCAGAAAGGTATAATGATGACGTTTCAGAATCCATACGAAATCGAAGGTGTGAAACTTGAACAACTCCTTTTGATTGCGTATAGAAAATTGCATGGTGAGGATAAGACGTTTTTCCAACTTGACAAGGAAATGAAAAACTTAGTCGATGAGGTAAGTCTTCCACATGAGTTCCTCGAAAGATTTGTTAACCTTGGATTTTCTGGCGGAGAAAGGAAGAAGGGCGAGATTTTGCAGGCAAGGTTTTTGAAACCCAAGTTATTGATTCTTGATGAAATTGATTCTGGTCTTGACGTTGATGCTCTTAGAATCGTGGCAAGTCAGATAAACAAATTAAAAGAAGAAGGTACATCTCTTTTGATTATCACACATTACGCAAGAATTCTTAATTATCTTGATGTTGATAAAGTGCACGTCTATGTGGACGGTAAGGTGGCTTTAACTGGCGATAAGTCACTTGCTTACGAGGTTGAAGAGACTGGTTATGCGATAGTCAACGGTACCTCCAACGGAAATTAAGTGTGAGGAGGGATTTGAATGAGTGATCTTAATGAATTACTTTACGAACTTAAGAGAAAAGAAAATTTTGAGCTAAAAGTAAATGTGCCAGCTGCTCTTAGATTACCTGCTGGTTTGGATAAGAAACTCGTGTATGAGATATCCAAAGCAAAAGATGAGCCGGAATGGATGTTACACCATAGAATGAAGTCATTTGAGATATTTGAAAAGTGGCATGAACCAGATTGGGGAGTTGAACGCGGTGAGCTTGATCTTTCTAAAATCGTTCCGTATGTAAAGCCGAACGCGAAAAAAACAACGACGTGGGAAGAGGTACCTCAGGAAATAAAAGAGGCATTCGATAGGCTTGGTATTCCAGAAGCGGAAAGAAAGTATTTGGCAGGTGTTGGTGCACAATTTGACTCAGAGATGATTTACAAAAATATAAAAGAAGAGCTTAAGAAACTTGGCGTAATTTTCATAGATATTGAAACTGCGATAAAGGAATATCCTGATCTTGTAAAAGAATACTTTATGAAACTCGTGCCACCGACAGATAATAAATACGCTGCACTGCATGGTGCTCTGTGGAGTGGTGGTACGTTTTTGTATATTCCAAAGGGTGTTAAAGTACCGTTACCTTTGCAATCTTACTTTTTGTTTGGTAATCCTGGTGGTGGGCAATTTGAACATACGGTTATAATCGCTGACGAAGGTAGTGAGGTTACTTATATAGAAGGTTGTACCGCTCCTAAGTACGATGTGGTGAATCTACACATAGGTACAGTTGAAGTTTACGTAAAGAAAGGTGCAAAGCTCAAGTATCTCACTATGCAAAACTGGAGTAAAAACATGTTTAATCTTGAGATCAAACGTGCCATCGCTGAAGATGATGCAGTAATGACTTGGGTATCTGGTTCATTCGGAAGTTACAAGACGATGGTTTACCCTGCAACGATTCTCAAAGGTGATAATTCTGTCTCCGAAAATGTCTCTATATCATTTGCAGGTCCTGGTCAACACATAGATACCGGTTCAAAAGTTATCCACATTGGAAAGAACACACGTTCAACAGTTGACGCAAGGAGTATCAGTATTGGTGGTGGATGGTCGTTTTACAGAGGTCTTCTTAAGATTATGGAAAATGCGAAAGGTTCAAAAGCGACGGTCAGCTGTACTGGACTGATGATAGATAACAAGTCAAAGAGCGATACAGTGCCAATAATAGAAGTACACAATACAGATTCTGATGTGGGACATGAAGCAAAGATTGGAAGAATTAAAGATGAACAGATTTTCTATTTGATGAGTAGAGGTTTGAGTGAGCTTGAAGCAAAAGGATTAATTGTGAAAGGTTTTATACAACCTGTCGTTCAAGAACTGCCATTTGAATATGCAATAGAGCTCAATAGACTTGTTGATATGGAAATAGAATCGTCAATTGGTTAAGGTATATCCTTCTTGGGAGGTCGTAATTATGGAAAAGACGTTACGTTTGCAACATCAAAATATGCGTGCAATTGTTCCTCAAAGGAAAGTTATAGATGTCCAAGATTATTCCGTCGATGATTTTAAGCCGAGTGGTAATAATTTACTTGATGAATGGAGAATTAGAAGATTATCTGAATATTTGACTTACAAATTCCCTATGTGGAAACGTGCAGGGCTTAAAGATATAAAAATACCTGATTTGAAAGGTTATAAAGGTTTGGAAAATTTGGATGAAAGTGCCCTTGAATTGCTTGAAAAACTCGATTTCGAAGGTAGCGATAGAAAGTTTGTGTTACTCGCCGATGTGTTTTCTTCAAGTGGAGGATACTTTGCGATAGAAGAAGATACTACTATGGTTATTAATCAATTTGAGCATTACGATAATATGCTCATAGATGTGAAATCTGGTACGTTGAATTTACTCAGGGTTATAGAAAAGCCATTTTTCGTTGGGAACCTAAGAATAAATGTTCGTGAAGGTGCTCAACTTAATCTTTACAATCTTTATATTGCAAATGATGAGCTGATGATTTCTAATGTTTTTATAAACTCTGAAGGTAATTCAAAAACATATGTCAAAGATTTCTATTTTGGTGGTAAAATTAATAGTGGGTATTTTGGTATGAGACTTAACGGTGAAAATGCTTACGCTGATGTTAGACCATATTATTTGGGAAATCAAAAGAACGTTATCGATATCCTTTACCTTATGAGATTCTACGCACCAAATACGTACGGGAATGTTGATGCAAAAGGTGTGCTAAGTGATGAATCAAAGATGGTCTTTCGTGGTATTATGGATATATTAAGTGGTTCAAAGGAAGCAGAGGCACATCAGAGTAATCATGCTATCTTAGTTTCACAGAAAGCAAAAGCTGAGGCTATTCCAAGTTTGATGGTCGATGAGAACGATGTTGTTGCATCACATGCGGCAAGTAGTTCACCAATAGACGAATCCATGCTATTTTACTTAATGACCAGAGGTATACCCGAGAAAGATGCACAAAAGATGATAATAAAAGGTGTATTTGAAACTCTTAAAGAAGAACTTTCAAAATACAACTTAGAAGGAGTTGTTGAGGATGCACTCAACAGTGTGGTCGGATGAGGAATTTTGTAATGTAAAAAATGATTTTCCAGTACTTCAAAGACAAATAAGTGGCAAAAGATTGGTTTACCTTGATAATGCGGCAAGTACGTTGAAATGCAAATCCGTCATCGAAAAGATGACGGATTTCTACTTGAATCATTATTCTAACATACATAGAGCGGTTCATACACTTGCAAGTGAAGCCACCGTGGAGTATGAAAATGCAAGGAAAAAAGTGGCTGATTTTCTTAACGCATCACCAGAAGAGATAATATTCACAAGTGGAACGACGATGGGAATTAATTTCTTGGTCAATTCGCTTATAAAAAGTAATGTTATCACTGCTAACGATACAGTTTTGCTATCCCAAGTGGAACACCATGCAAATCTCGTACCGTGGATAAGGTTATCGAAATTTTATGGATATAAAGTTGAATATATCCAAGCCAATGATAAAGGCGTGATAACGAGTGAAGCTATATTAAATGCAAGAAAATTTAAGCCAAAGGTAGTGTCTATAACAGGGCAGTCAAATGTTACTGGACAAATTATGCCAATAAATCTGATTCGAGAAACGTTTAGAGATTCAATATTGATAATCGACGGGGCACAGTTGATTCCTCATGAAAGAATAGATGTCAAAAAACTCGATATCGATTTTCTGGTCTTTTCTGGGCATAAGATGATTGCACCCACTGGCATAGGTGTGATTTATGGTAAGCAGGAATTACTTGAAAAGCTTGAACCATTTTTGTACGGTGGAGAGATGATAGATAAAGTCACATTCGATGATGTAACGTTTAATATCTTACCTTACAAATTCGAGGCGGGAACACCACATATCGCAGGAGCAGTTGGTCTGGGATATGCAATAGATTACCTTAGTTCGATTGGATTTGATAAAATTAAAGCGCATATAACTGAATTATCAAACTATCTGTTAAATGAGATGCTAAAGCTCGATTTCGTTGAAATTTACGGACCAAATGATGAATCACATCTATCCCTTGTTTCATTCAACATCGATGGTGTACATCCACATGATGTTTCACACATACTCGACGAAATGTTCGGTGTCGCAACACGAAGTGGGCATCATTGTGCTCAGCCTTTGATGAGTGTACTTAGAAAAGGTTCGAAAATAGATTTTCCAAATTCGACGGTAAGGGCAAGTGTGTATTTTTACAATACAAAAGAGGATATTGATGTACTTATAGAAGGAGTAAAATATTTGAGGAAAATGTTTATTTGATAGATTTTATCTATATATGGAGGTGATTTTCTGTGATTTATTCAGAATTCATAATGGACTATTCAAAGTTGAAAAAATTCCACGGTAAGATAGAGAATGCCCACAAAATTGAAGAAGGAAAGAATTTATCTTGTGGGGATGAAGTTACATTGTATTTCATATTCGATGACGATAAAATAATCGATGTGAAATTCGAAGGTCATGGTTGCGCTGTAAGTCAGGCTTCAACAAACGTTATGATCGAACAAATCATCGGAAAAACCAAACAAGAAGCGTTAGAAATTATTAAGAATGCTGAAAATATGATTCTTGGCAAAGAGTTTGATGAAAACATCCTTGGACCTGTTGTTAATTTTTACGATGTTAAAAACTATCCAATGAGGGTTAAGTGCTTTTTGCTACCCTGGAAAACACTTGAGTTAGCAATCAAAGATGAAAAATAATTAAATACTTGGGAGGAAAATAAGCTGAAAAAGATTCTAAAGGAGTTTTCGGATTTTCTTAAGCAATACAACGTTATCGGATTAGCTGTCGCGATAATCATAGGTGGTAAATTAAACCAGTTTGTAACGTCGTTTGTTAACGACCTTCTCATGCCGACGATATTTCAACCTGTTTTAACACGTATGCACCTTGGAAAAATAGAAGATATTAATTGGCTTGGTATCTATTGGGGAAAAGTTGTCTCGGCCGGTATTGACTTTCTGATAGTTGCATTTCTTGTATTCCTTCTTGTGCGCTCATTGAACGTTGCAGCAGAAAAAGCTCGTACAGGAGCAGAAATTACAGCGAAAAAAGTCGAAGAAAAGATAAAAAAAGACAAATAAAACATCCAGCCAGCAGGCTGGATGTTTTATTTAATTTACCACGCCCTTCTTTCTTCATACCTTAATTGATAAATCCATATGAAAAATCACAAAAAATAGAGAGGAAATTAGAAAAAACGAAAAAACGATTTATCACAGGCTACCAGACTAATAACCAGTGATAAAAGGAATTTCATAAAATTACCATGGTGGTGATATATTATCAATGTAATCGATTACAGTAATCGATTACATTACGAGATAAGAACGGGGGATAATAATATGACAGTTAAAGAAATAGCGAATTTATGTGGGGTTTCCGTAGCAACGATATCTCGTGTTTTTAACGAACCAGAAAAAGTAAAACCGGAAACAAGGCAAAAGGTCTTGGAGATAGCTCAAAAATATGGTTACACACCACATGCAGTCGCAAAGTCGCTCAGAACAAAGCGTACAGGTGTTTTTGCGTTAACCGTTATGAGCGGTGTTGAGAGAGTTTTTGAAGATTCTTACGCTTCGAAATTCTTGAAAGGTGCCGTTAAATACTTTTCAAAGCATGGTCTTAAGCTAATCGTTGATGTCTTCACAACAGGCGATGTTGTCGAATATTACAAAAATTTTGTCCTTTCAAAACTTGTTGATGGATTTATCCTTATGGATTTAAAAGATGATGATCCAAGAGTTGAACTACTAAACGATATGAATTTCCCATTTGTTTGTGTTGGAAGGAACAACAAAAACAACTTTATATACGTTGACACAGACAACTTTTCTGGTGGATTTCAAGCAGGAGAACATTTGAAAATGATAGGTTGCAAAAATCTTCTCTTCGTTGGTGGTGATCCGTCTTTACCATTCGAAAGGGAACGATACGCTGGTTTTGAATCTGCTTTAAAAGGCGAAGATGTAAAGATTATAAAAGAGTACGGTTATTACGACGATGAAAAGGTCAAGAAAATTGTTGAGAAGTATGTGGACAAAATAGATGGGATTTTTTGCACCTCCGATGTAATGGCTTACGCTTCGTTAAGAGTTTGTGAGAAAAAAAGAGTGAGTATACCTATAGTTGGTTTTGACAACATTTTGTTATCTGAAATTGCAGGATTAACAACCATAGATCAAAATATAGAACTCGTCGGTGAGAAAGTTGCACACAAATTGCATATGCTTTCGTTAAATAAAAAAGTAAGTTCAGAGATAGTGAAAACAAAGTTGGTTCTTAGAGGAACAGAAAAGTTCCTTATTTCAAAAGAGGGAGGTCGAAGGGTATGAGAAAGTTAGTGGCGATGTTTTTGGCAGTGTTACTCACAGTGGGTTTATTTGCAGCAACGAAGATAACTATTTCCGGTTGGCCCGGAAACCCAGTCGAAGAAGGAGCTATCAAAAAAGCAGTTGACACGTTCAACTCGACAATCGGTAAACAAAAAGGTATCGAAGTAGTATGGGAACCTATTGCTGGTGATTACAAACAAGTCCTCATGACAAGACTTTCCGGTGGTACAGGTCCAGATATTTTCTACGTTGACGTTTATGTTTTCGAGGAACTTGCAAGAGCAAATGTCCTTCTTCCACTCGATACATACGTTAAGAGAGACAACTTCGATTTGAACGATTTCTACACATCACTCATCGATGCATTTAAATATCAGAACAGACTTTACGGTATCGCAAAAGACTTCTCAACGCTTGCACTTTGGTTCAACAAAGAAATATTCGATAAATACAAAGTTCCTTACCTTACAAACGATGAGACATGGGACACATTCCTCAACAAAATTCTCCAACTCAAAAAAGCAGGTTATGATACACCTCTCGGACTTGCTCCAGATTTCAACAGAGTTATTCCTTTCATAATAAGCTTCGGTGGAAGACTTGTTAAGCCAGATCTCTCAACAGCACTTGGTGAAGCAAATTCTAAGAAAGCTCTTCAATTCTACATTGACCTTGTTGTAAAACACAAAGTTGCAAAAGAACCATCCGCACTCGGTTCAGGTTGGCTCGGTGAAGCAATCGCAACAGAAAAATGTGCAGTTGTTATGGAAGGTCCTTGGACAGTTGGCTTCATGAAAGGTTCATTCCCAGATACATTCAAGAAGATGGGTATCGTTGAGATGCCAAAAGGTATTAAGAAAGCTACAATGATATACACAGTTGCTTGGTCAATTAACAGAGCAAGTCCAAACAAAGATGCAGCTTGGGAAGTTCTCAAATTCTTGGTAACGGAAGGTCAAAAGATATTCGTTGATGGTGCAGGTGTTCTTGCTTCAAGAAAATCGATAGCAGCACAAGATAAAGATCCAATAAAACAAGTATTCTACAAAGGTGCAGAATACGGTGTACCTTGGAAAGTATCGACACCAACAGGTTTATTCGCAACAGCTAACGACCAGATTAACTCATTACTCAAAGACTTGTTCTATTCAAAACTCACAGTTGATGAGGCAGTCAAAGTAATAGAAACAAATTACAACAAATGGATAGGAAAATAAGTAACTGGGTGCTTTTTTGAACGTGAGGAGGGGAGGCACTCGCCTCCCTTTTATTAAAAATATTGGGGGTAGTGCCTATGAAGTATAAAACGAAGGAGGCAATAGTAGGATATATATTTGCAACACCTATAATCTTAACTGTGCTTATTTTTACAATATACCCAATAATCGCAGCATTTTATTACAGTTTGACTGACTATCAACCACTCGAAGCAAGAAAGTTTACGTACACATTTAATCCGTACGATGCATTGGAAATACACACAGGAATACTCAAAGAAGAAGCAAAAGATCATAACGTTGATGAAATTATGCAATTTTTTGACCCTGTCAGTTTTGTTGAAATCGATGTGGACGTTAAGTTGAGTGAAGAAGAAAAAAAGATAATCAAAGATAACTTTGACTCGCTGAATTTGGTAAATGATTACAGAGAAGGTAAATTACCGAAAGAGATTAAAATATCTGACTTTTTAAAAAAATACGTGAGAAAAGATGGACACAGATTCACAAAGTATGTGCCGAAGTTCGTTGGATTTGAAAACTTTAAACAGATGTTTAAAGATATGTACTTTTATTCATCGTTCTGGAACGCGATACTCTATTCTATTATAGTTGTCCCAATTCAAACACTCTTGGCGATAATTCTTGCTGTGGCTGCAAATTCTAAGATAAAAGGTGTGAATATATTCAAATCGATATTCTTCTTACCAGCGATAACTTCCTCAGCGGCTTTGTCTATGATTTTCTGGCTCATATACTCCAAGCCTGGGATCTTGAATAAAATACTACTCAGTCTATTCGGATGGGCTGGGTTTGAACCGATAGATTACCTTAACGAACCGAGTATAGCACTCTTTGCAATTATGGCGATGAACATATGGTCAACAGCTGGATATTTCATGGTCACATTCCTAGCTGGATTACAAGATATTCCATCGAGTATTTACGAAGCGGCGAAAATCGACGGAGCAAATGGCTGGCAAACATTCTGGAAAATCACAGTTCCTTTGCTTAGACCTCAAGTGATATTTGTTTCTATAATGGGTACCATAGGATGTATGCAAGTGTTTGACCAGATATACTTCTTGATCAGAAATTTGAGAAACATAACCATATCGTTCTATATATACAAAAACGCATTTGAATACGGAAAGATGGGCTATGCAAGCGCACTTGCAGTTGTACTCTTTGCGGCTATCTTGATTCTTTCTCTTGTGCAGAGAAAAGTAATCAAAGAAGAGTACTGAAATAGAAAATAATTCAGGTGGTGATACTATGAATGAAAAAAGAAATAAACTGCCGATAATAATATCATATATAATCCTAATCGCTTATGCTGTTGCTACGCTATTCCCATTTACATGGGCGATTCTCGTTTCACTAACACCAATAACATACGTTGATGAACAAGGTAACGAAAAAGGTGTTAATATATTCGACTGGCCACCAAGAATTAAACTTTTTCCAAAACCATCGGCTTTTGGTTCACCTTTAACATTTGCCAATTACAAACTCATCTTTGAAGTTGTCCCACTTTACAAACGATGGCTCTGGAACACGATTGTTTATGCGGGACTACTCACTATAGGAAACATACTACTTAACTCACTTGGGGGATATGCCTTTGCCAGACTGAATTTTCCATTTAAAAACTTCTGGTTTACGATGTTCTTAGCCACCATGATGGTACCGGGTCAGGTGACTTTGATTCCTCAATACAACTTACTCGTTAAATATGGTCTTATAAACACATACACAGGTTTGTTCTTACCGAAATTGACAAACGTGTTTGGACTATTCCTCATGCGTCAATTCTTTTTGAACTTCCCGAAAGAACTCGAAGAAGCGGCACGTATAGATGGTTCTGGTATTCTCAAAACATATTTTAGAATTGTACTTCCAAACGCTATGCCAGCAATCAGTGCACTTGCAATATACACATTCTTAGGTGCTTGGAACGATTTCCAATGGCCACTGATAATTATGAGTAGAAAAGAAATGTACACCCTTACATTGGGATTGAATTTCTTTAAGACATCTTATTATACTTATTGGCAATACATGATGGCAGCATCAATATTCATGACGATACCAATGATAGTAATATTCCTCTCATTCCAAAGATATTTCATAGAGACTGGAAAAGCTGTAGCGGTAAAAGGATAAGAATAATGATAAGAATAAAGAGGAGGTTACGTAGATGGGAAGAGTTAAGGCTTGTATCTTTGACCTCGATGGTGTTATAGTCGATACCGCAAAGTACCATTACCTCGCTTGGAAAAGGT
>CAZOAS010000043.1:0-11611 GCA_964577745.1 uncultured Fervidobacterium sp. | reverse complement strand
AGCTAACATACCGCACGAAGAATCCTCGCATTTCAATGCGGGGAGTAGGTCAAAGGCTAAGGCAAATATATTGAAAGTGCAAATTTCATTTGTGGATTCCGGATTCCCGATTCCAGATTCCGACTATCTTATCGGTCTTTTTTCTGGTATACCTATTCTTCTGGGGTATTTTTCTGGGGTTGGTGCTATTTTTTCAAAAACAAGAAGGTATCTATCTTTGCCTTTTATTGTGTAATTTCTCACTTCTTTTAGTTTTACTCCAAGTTCCTTCATAGCATTCACGGACTGACCAAGTTCTTCGTTGTAGCCTGGTCCTTTGTATATCAATACTTTTCCACCCAATTTAACGTACGGTGCTGTAAGTTCTAAAACAGTGGCAATTTTTGAAACTGCACGAGAAGTTGCACAGTCGAATTTTTCTCTGTATTCACCGATACCTTTGAGTTCTTCCGCTCTTGTGCATATAAACTCAACGTTAGCTATTTTTAAATCTCTACACAAATTGCTTATGTAATCAATCTTTTTGCATATGCTATCTATTAAAACACCATTTACATTAAATTCGATGGCGAGAAAAACGCCCGGCACCCCTCCTCCAGTTCCAACATCTAAAAATAGGTCACCTAAATCTTCTTTTCTGACTGGTAAAATAGAGTCAAGGTACAGATAAGATATCGCCTCATCGATATCTTTGTAACCAACCAAATTCAAAGGTGATGTTACAAGTTTCTCAATGTAACTTTTTGCAAGTTCCATTTTTTCCATCTAATACCACCTTGAAGAAGAATTTCATGACATCAACAGGTACTCGTGACCGGGCAATTGGTTCTGTCAGCCATCTGTAAAACCATTCAAGTCTTAGTCGTTGAAAAAGTTTAGGTGCCCGCTTTTTTACTCCAGCGATAACATCAAAACTTCCACCAACACCCATTGCAAGTTTAAATGGCAAGTTCATATGTTGATAAATCCACAATTCCTGTCTTGGTGCTCCCATACCAACGAAAAGAAGGTCAGGCTTCAATTTTTCAATTTCATTCGCAGGTGTTTGATCTTCAAAATATCCGTGGTGATATCCTACTATGTTTACACCACTTGAAGATAGTTTCTCAGCGGCTTTTTTTACTACATCAGGTCTTGCACCCAGTAAGTATACTTTCCATTTCCTTAATCTTGCTTCTTGACACAGATAAAGCATCGTATCTATACCCGGAACTCTATCGGTTTTTACTCCACAATGTTTTTTTAAAGCCCAAACTACACCAGCACCGTCTGGCAAGTGAAACGTTGCATTTCTTAGAGCCTCATCATAGTCTGGAATTTGTTGAGCCCTAAGGAATATTTGACTGTTCAAGGTTACCACAAACAGTTTTCTTCCTTCTTCTATGGATTGAACTAAGAAATTGTGAAGTTCGTCAGCTTTACCGCATATCAGTGGATAAGAATAAAACAATGTCCTTTGCAATCTTTCACCACCGTAAGAATATCAATTTGAAAATGTACAAAAAAACTGGGTCGGTGTCTCCGACCCTTGGATTTTCTGGTGCCGAGGGCGGGACTTGAACCCGCACGGGTGCTCCCACATGATCCTGAGTCATGCGCGTCTGCCAATTCCGCCACCTCGGCAATAGACTAACCATAGGCTAACCGATTTATATTATAACATACAAGGAAAGGTTTTCAAGACATCATAGAAGACATAAGGTAAAAAAGCACCCAAGCAAAGGCAATAGGAAGAGTTAGTACTAAAAAATCTAAACTTTGAAAATTCAACCCAAGCCCGAGAGCGTCAAAATCTTTTCCATAAATCCAGGAAAAATTTACACTAAAAATTTCAGGAATCGCTTCATACTCAGCCAACAAAATAGAATTAATTCCAGAATAAGTAGTTGAGTCTGACCAAGACTTATGTAACTTTCTCTGATAAAAACCAGCCCCTCCAAACACGCTCAGATTGCCTATTCCAATTAGTTTAAAATTTATACCAAAAAGATGAAAATCTTCCAGTGGATAATTGAAAGAAAACGGTTCTGATGGTTCACTGTACAAAATAAATGGAGTGATGCCTGAATTAACCCAGAAGGCAAGTGTAGTATGAAGGTTGCTATTCACCATGAATTTACCAAATGCTATACGGAAAATTTTTATAAAATCTTCAGGATTGTTTTTGGCACTAGTTTCTTTGTTATTATTACTATTACTATTATTATTATTCACCCATGTTTCTACTACCAAACTTCCAATTGGAGGTATCTTTCCACTTACCAGCGTTGAAATTACTTGCCCATTTTTATAATCGACTTCCACAACTTCCAAAATCGAGCCAGAGAATTCATCTTTTAGTTTCATTCCCGAGTAAAAAAGTCTTATGTAGGCTCCACTGAGAATTACTTGCTTGTCCTTGACCTCTTTTATATATACAGCGACAGGAAAAATCTCTCTGAGAGAATCTTGAATTTTTGTGGCATAAATTTTGTAATTCTTGCTATTCAGATACGAGCTATATGATGAGGATTCAAGTATAACGTTACGAGTAGCTAATAATCAACCATTTTGAACATCATGTACCTTTATAGTTAGAGACAGACCTTGTGAGTAGCTAACTACAGGAACAATCACATAATTTGAAGAACCAAATTTACCTGCGATTATATCCTCGATAATTCCTTGTTCAGAGAGATTTCTTTCGTTGTTAAGATATCCAATTGAATTTCGATCAAATACTATAAATCGATTAAGTAGGGTTAACTGTTCCCATAGTAAATTATATAATGTCTCAGCGTAAGTTTTTTCGGCATTTTCTTGACCTATGATTGGTAATACGGTAACTTTGAGTTTTTCAAAAACTGGAATACAGTATACCAGCACAAAGAAATAATACAGAAAATGTTAAAAGCACTATCTTTTTCATTATTTTACCTCCTTGATAACTTGTAAAACTCGATAACTTATAAAATCTACCTTTGTAATAGTTTGAAATTATTCAATTTCCAGGGTATTCTTCACGGTTCTAAAAGTCCTATTAATATTGTTATATGCGATGAGAAATACCTCAATTCGACGTACAATTTATCTCTCATCTTCATTCCTGGTGGGTCTGGTACGTAATATCTTATTTGGGTGTACAAGTTTTCTGAAAAATTTGTAAGTTGGAAACCTTGTGAAAAGTCAGATAATAATCCTACTTTTGCTTCAAGTTGGTCATAGCTTAGAGTAAAGGCTGGTCCGTAGGTTATTTTCATGTTTGAAGTGGAAAATTTGTTGAGGATGTTTATCATTGGACCTATGTAAAACGACATCTGTGTCTTGAAGAAAAAACCAGCATTCACATTCCAAGTAGTATCGATAAAATAATCAGCATTAGCTACAAAAACATCGCTTTCATAACCAATTCTAAGCATCCAGTTGTTTTCGTTGCTGAAGCTGTACCCAGCACCAAAGTTTATGAATGCAAACAACTGATAAGTTGTAAAGAGGTAAAAAAGAAGAATTATAAAGAAAATCTTCAATCTCAAAATTATCACCCCTTAGCTATGAATTTTTCAAAGATCAAAGTTATTTTTTCGTCGGTTTTGTCGTTTCTGATTTCTATTTTTTCTGGTACATTATTTTTCATTTGCAATAATACTATGATCGGTTGCACTCCGAATCGTGATAGAACTTGAAAGTTTTTTGGACGAAATTCAATCCCATTTTGAACTTCCTTAGATTCGAATAACGGAGATGAGAGAAAATCCGTTATATTTTGAATCATACCCGCTGTTTGGTTTAATTCAACTTTAAATGTTTCTGTAACTTTGTACTTCGAATAACTGTACTCAGCTTTTCTGGTCAAAAGATTATATTTTATAATTATCCCTTTTAATATCTCTGGTTCTTTTATTATGAATGTGAATTCTTCTAAATTTGAAATTTTCATATCGAAATACGTCGAGAAAACTTTTTGTTTTCCTTCACTCATAACATCAAACGTTAGTTTGACAGTTATCTCAAAATTTCTTTTTCCGGAAACTTGTTCGATAAAGTCAAAGATGCTTATTCCCATATTATCGTCGCTTTTTTGCTGTCCTAAAATACTTATGGACATCGAAAAAAACAGAAGAACGGCAATGTACTTTTTTATTCGTAATTGTTTGCTCAAAAAAGCTCACCTCTATTTAATTTTATGAATATTTTAATCAATTCACGATTCTGGAATATTTTCAGTAAGGACAATTATAAAATCAATAGGAAAAACAACTTGTCTACCGCTTTTTGTTAATTCGCCTATTATGCTTAGGTATTTAGTTACATAATCTAACCTGTCATCAACAAATACGATATCGAACTTTGAATTGGACATAACTTTAACCATCATATTTTCAACGTAGTCTTTTAATACTTCATTCTTTCTAAGAATTAGAATTGTGTTCTTTTTAAAATCGACATCGACACCATCGTAAAACACTTTGTTAGGTGTAAAACCAGCATTTTTGAATATATCTTCTATACGTTTTCCTGTTTTTGAGTTCCTGTTGGGGGTATTGTTAATTACATAATATCGGTACTTTTCTTCTATCTTTTTTTCACCCGTTGCAAGTGATTCTTTATAAATTTGTAGTTTAGTTTCGTCGACATAAAGATTACCATCTTGACCAAAATAAAACGGGAACATTATGCTTTCTATTTTAAACCCTTTTCTTAGTTTAGATGCCATGTATACGATTTCACCTATTTCTATGTTTAATTCTGTTCGTTTTCTTATTTCTCTGTAAAGTGCGGTTAGCGAAATTATGTTTTTGCTCATGGCTTTTTGAGCGAGCTTTTCAATAATTACTCTTTGTTTGTCGAGTCTTCCGATATCCCCTTCGGCAGTTTTTCTGAATCTTAGGTATGCTAACAATTGCTTTCCGTTCATTCTATAATACCCCGGTGAAAAGTCTATCTCTAAATTTTGAGCAACGTCTTTGTAGTGCATTGGTCTATCTACGAATACTTCGATAGGTCCTAATTCATCACCGAGATATTGGAATATATCGTAATCAACGATAACATGTCTACTAATTTTTATACCTGTAAGTGATTCTATTCTCGTTTTAAAATTTTCAATTCCTTCTTTTTGATAATATGAATTTATTTTTTTACCATCAATCATCAAATCTCTTGGGATACTTGATAGTAGTATTTTCCTGTTTGTCAAATCTACGCTTGCTACAAGGATAACATCGGTACGCCTTGTGTTTCCTATATCTTTATCGAGTCCAAGAACGAGTATATTCATCGGATCTTCCGTAGAGACAAAGAAGAACCGTAAGAACATTTCAACCCATATCGTAGATATAAACAGTGCGGCAGCTATTCCGAATATGATAATTGCAGTGTAAAGGAAATTTTTCATACTATATCTCCCTTAACCCACCCTATGTATGGTAAGTTTCTATATTTTTCGTTGTAATCTAATCCATAACCAATTACAAATTTATCTTCTATATCGAATCCTACAAAATCAGGTGTAATTTGTGGGTTTCTACCAAGTTTTTTCAAAAGCGTGACAACTTTTAAATCCGCTGGTCTGTATCTTCTTAGATATTCAAGGATGTACGAGAGTGTTAAACCGGTATCTAAGATATCTTCAACTACAATTACATGACGTCCTTCTATAGGTTCGTCTATCCAACTTTTAACGCGTATTCTTCCCGTAGAGGAGATACCTGAGTAACTCGATACTTGAATAAATGAGTACTCAACGTTCATATCGATGTTTTGAACAAGTTCACTGAAAAAATGTATGGAGCCTTTGAGCACGCAAACAGCGTGAAGTGTATCTGTTTTGTTTTTGTAGTGTTCGGTTATCTCTTTTCCAAGTTCTTTTATCCTCTTTCTAAGTTCTTCGTTCGAAATCATTACTTCTACCAAAAGAATCCCCTCCCTTTATCGGAGTCCGGATTTCGGAAACCGGAGTCTGTATTTTTATTTTTCAATCACTCCTGCGCATAAAACTTCATCTTCGTTGTAAAATACGGCTATCTGTCCAGGTGTAACAGCGAACGTCGGTTCATCGAATGTGACTTGTAGTTTTTCACCCAAGTTTTTCACTGAGCATTTTACTTCGTTGAATTTCTTTCTTATCTTCACGGTTGCTGAAAATTGTTCCGGTAAGTCTTCAAAAATATTCAGATTTCCAACGTACATTTCCTTTTGATACAGTTCATCCAAAGGAGCAACGACAATGTAATTTCCATCAACGTTTTTAGATTTTACATAATACTTTTGACCGGTTGCTACTCCGAATTTCCTTTGACCTATCGTATAGAAAGGCAAACCTTCGTGTTGTCCGATAATCTTACCATCGATAGTTATTATGTTGCCTTTTTGTATATTAACTC
This sequence comes from uncultured Fervidobacterium sp., assembly GCA_964577745.1. Taxonomy (GTDB): domain Bacteria; phylum Thermotogota; class Thermotogae; order Thermotogales; family Fervidobacteriaceae; genus Fervidobacterium. Next base: position 5,249 of record CAZOAS010000043.1, on the reverse strand, counting down.
CATTTTCAGAAAAGAAAGATTTAAAATCACTATCTGGTAAAAAACACAAATCTTGTGAATCAATCTTTTGAGCCACGTGAATACCAACTTCTTGAGCTATTTTTCTGATTTCATCCTTTGAATAATCACCATTTGGTAAAATTATACGCGTCAGTTTTTCTTTTTTTATCGAAGCCAGAAAATACGATTGGTCTTTATTTTTATCGATTGCTTTGTACAATTTTCCATCGATTATCCTTGCATAATGCCCCGATGCTACAAAATCCATTCCATCTGAGAGAGCTTGGTCCATTACTACTCCAAATTTGATGTAGTCATTACAAAAAAAGCACGGATTGGGTGTTTTGCCTTGAATATTTTCGTTGATAAAATAATCGATAATCCTTTCTCTAAAAACTTTTTCTACGTGCATTACTTTGAAAGGAACGTTGAGTTTTTTTGCAATCAATTGAGCATCATAAGTATCTGATGGGCTACAACAAACTTTGTGTTTTATTTGTTTGGTTATATACAAGTCATCTGCAACAGTTTTCATATGGTACGCCGTTACATCGTAGCCTTTTTCCAAAAGCAAATAAAGTGCAACGGCACTATCTACTCCACCACTTAGCAAAATACCAACTTTTTTACTCAACTATTACACCTCGCAATGTAATCATCAATGAGATTTTTCAGAGTTATAGATTTCAGAGCATCTTCCATTTTTTGAAGTACCGACTCCCATATTTTGTTAACGGTACACGTTTCGGGAGAATTTCCTTTATCATCTATATCGACGAAACATTTTATAGCATCTGTTGGATTGTCAACTGCAGATACTATGTCGTAAACTGTTATTGTTTCTAGTTCCTTAGCGATTTCGTAACCTCCTCCTCTACCACGGTACGCTTTTAATATATCTTTCTTCGCAAGCTCAGCAAGTATCTTTTCCGCAAACTCAAGTGGTAATCTTTCATGACATTTTTGAACTATTTCTCTTGCATTAATTCTTTTATTTTCCGTACCTATTAGTATCATTATTTTAATAGCGTATTCGCTTTTCATTGTTATTGCCATATTCCCACGTCCTCTCAAATTTGGCTACTCTTTTATTTCCTGCCATCTATCTTTACCGGCTTTTGCATAGAACGAACGAGAATCGCGGTATTTTGTTACGAGCATCGAGAACCACTTTCTTGCATCGCTTTCTTTTCCAAGTCTATAAGATAGTTCACCAAGATAAAAGACAACCATAGGTTCCTTTTCTTCATCCATATAAGAAGAATTATAGCACTCTTCAAAATTTACGAGAGCTTTTGCCAAGGATTTAAGCTCATTTTCGTTATCTCCTATTTCCCTGTACAACCACGCCATTCTTAAGAACATCTCAGCTGATTTGCAAGGTTGTTTTTTTGCTCTATAAAATAGAGAAGCGAGAGCGTAAGATAGTATAGCCACTTTATGTTCACGTTCTTTTGAAAAAGAGATATCTTCTTGTAATTTGAGTTGTTTCTGAACGTTATTAATTTCTTCAAAATATATTGGTGAAACCTGGGCTTCGAAATCCCCTTCCAAGGCGGCGTAATGACAGTGCTCACAAACAACTACGGAATACAACAAGGCATTGACTCCATCGTAATTTGGCTTCATATCAGGATCGTAACTTTTTATTTTTATTTTGTCTGTAAATACTTTCTTACTTACAACCGTACTTCCACAAATTGGGCATTTATATTTTTTATCCCACAAGTCAGGCATTAGTCTTTTCATCTCCTGCTAACAACGCTTCAACGAAATCTCTTGGATTAAATGGTTTTAAGTCATCTATTCCTTCCCCTACTCCTATGAATTTAATTGGTATGCCAAGTTCTTTAGCGATAGCTATTGTTATTCCACCTTTAGCTGTTCCATCGAGCTTTGTTAAAACGATACCTGTGACGTTAACTACTTCTTTAAATATCTTTGCCTGTTGCAAACCATTTTGACCTGTGACTGCATCCATAACTAAAAGTACCTCGTGTGGTGCATTGGGTATAATTTTTTGAATAACACGATTTATCTTTTGTAATTCATCCATTAAGTGTTTCTTATTGTGTAATCTTCCTGCTGTATCGAGTAACACAACATCTTTACCCTTAGAAATCGCGTGGTTAACAGCATCGTAAGCTACCGCCGCTGCATCCGCACCTTCCATGTGTGATATAAACGTTGCACCTGACCTTTCAGCCCATACTTTAAGCTGGTCAATAGCGGCCGCTCTGAAGGTATCACAAGCACCTACCACAACTTGTTTTCCTTCACTTTTAAATAGACTTGCCAGTTTACCACATGTGGTAGTTTTTCCAGAACCATTAACGCCAACCATACTTATAACAAATGGTTTTTCGTTTGGTACGTTCAGTGAGTTGTTTCCGCTAAGAATTTCAACGAGAATATCCTTAAGTGCTGAAAAAGCATCTTCCGGTTTCATCTCTTCAAGTTTAGAAATTATGTATTCTGTTGCTTCGACACCAACATCTGCTGATATGAGTAATTCTTCGATTTCTTCTTTTGTTTGCGCATCGAATTTTTTAAATCTTAGGATTTCGCTTATTTTATTAAAGAATGTATCCCTACTTTTCTTAAGTCCCTCTTTTAATTTCTCGAAAAAGCCCATAGTTAACCTCCTTAAATTTTAAAATCATAAATCAATACAAGCAAATATAAGCCCATTCTTTTTGCTCAGTATGGTTCTATCAAATTTTACACTCAATTTCTCTAACAATTTATCTTTAACCAACGATTTTATAACAACCCTTTTTTTGGCTATTCTTATAAGTTCTTTCAAGGTTTCATCATCTAAGGTATCGTAGCTTGCAAGCGGTCTTAAAGGATTCAGTGCTGAGCTTTCGAAAACAGGATTTTCAAACATAGGATCGCAATAAACTATATCAAAAGACTTATCAGGTTGAATTTTAGCAAATTCTTTCATATCAGCGTTGTACAATTCTATCTTTTTAATAGCTTGATTAATCCATTCATCCTTAGCAATATAATTTTTCAATCCGTAAGAGACAACTCTAAATATATGCTGTGATACCTCGGTACCAATAACTTTCTTAACAAAATGAGCCATAAAAACAGCATCCATTCCAAGTCCGAAAGTCCCGTCGTATACAACATCATCCTCGGATGGTTTTAAAGCTTCCAAGAGATAGTCTCTACCACTTCTTTTGTAATTTTCCATCCTGATTTTTGCTATCCCTGGATGAAAGAAAAGCTTGTGATTGGCTACATGGATTGATAAATTCAGATTGTTATCAACAACATAAAATAGCTCAACACTTCCCTCTTTTATCCTTTCTGAAACATGACGTCTGTTGTAGTAAGGTATGTTGAACTGAGAAGAAAGTTCTTTAGCGCATCTGACGGCATCTTCGGAACAGTTATGTGAAGTTGTTATAAGTATCTTAGCATCAGAAAGTTGATGTGCTTGTTGATTCATCGCTATTTTTCTCCCTCTCCAATTCTTCGACAAGTTTCTGCAACTTTCTTAGCGTTTCTTCTTTCTCCATCAGTTCTTTCTTTGATTTTTCGTAAGCTTCTTTTACAGCTTTGTACTCTTCTAATACTGTTCTGTACCTCAAATAACTCGTAAGAAAATACGTTAGGAAAACCAGTAAAATAACTATATAAAAAAGTATGAGTAAGTTAATTTCCGCTTTCTTAGGTTTGTCTTTTAATCTCAAAAAGAGACACCTCTCTCAAAGTTTTCTCACTTAAGTTCAACAACTTCACTTGATATAGAAGGATCTAAAGGAGCGGTTCTTGTCAAAGGTATACGCGTTGTAGCTAAGGATTCAAACGTGTATGTCTTTCCTCTTTCACCTATGAAAACACACTCATTATTTTCGGAGATGTTCTTTGTAAAAAGATATCTGTATTTTTCCCCATCGAAAATTCTTACGAATTCCTCGTTACTTGTTCTGATTATAAATTTATAACCATTGGAGAAGTCTAAGAGTTTTATATTTTTGTTAGTTTCATCCGTCATATCTATAAGCACGTAAAAGTTTTTTGAATTGTTCGGTAAGGTGTATTCGGCTTTTTCAATTGAAATATCCAAGGAATAAGGGACAAAAGTCGTATCCGTTGCATATCTCATACTTAATGAAGCTTCGATATTCACTTTATTTGACTCCGGAGATGTGAAAGTAAACGCTGTTGCTTTGTTTAAACCGTTCACTATGTAAGAAATATTATATTCTTGCAAGATATACTGCGGTTCGGTAATGGAAAATTTTACAACAGAAAGAGTATCTATTACAATAACATCCTTCATGGTTACCGTTTCGGTTTTATCTAAGATTTCTTTTGGTAACCCGTTAAAATAAACATATGCTGTATACTGTCTTTGATTAGTTCCAGCAAGAAACTGGCTCAACAAAAGAGCACAACCACTTAATAAAAATAGCGATGCAAGAGTTATCGCAAGGTATAATGTTATTTTTCTCAAAATTATCCTCCTTACCATTTTCATTCTGTTTTGAAAGTATACTATTTGAAATTAACATTTGTTACTATCACAACATAACCATTTTGCTCATGATAATCAACTTTGACTTTTTCCGGTGGAATGTTAAACTTTCTTGCGATAGTCTCTATAACGGCATATTTAATTTCTTCAGAATTAGCTTCGAATTCTTCTATTGGTATCATCTTCACTATGTCTCTTCTTCTGGTTAGCATCGTTTCAAGTCTTTCAGCAGCTTCTTCTTTCGGTGATTTTGTGTTTTTTTGCTTCTTTTTCTTGAATATATCTATAATCCACATCACGATCACCTCTTTTTAAACATGGAAAGTAACGATGCAATGAAACCTTTGGAGACACCTTTCAAATCTTCATCGATAGGTATCTCCTCCCCCTTTATTCTACGCACAATGTTCTCAAAACTCTTACCGATAACCACACCATCTTCGAGAACCGCTGGTACACCTTTGTTCGTAGCTACGATAACCTCTTCTGAATCAGGTATAACACCTATCAATCGCATTGCAAGAGCTTTCTCGACATCACTCTTATCGAGCATGTCTCCTCGCTTTGCCATATGTACTTTGAATTTGTTAAGTACGATGTACATTTTATCTTCGCTAAATCCGTAATTTTCTAAAAGTCCTATGACTCTATCGGCATCAGATATTGCTGGTAATTCTGGAGTTGTGACTACGAAAGCTGCTTCAGCCGGCGCAACGGAATTTCTGAATCCTCTTTCGATTCCAGCTGGTGAATC
>CAZOAS010000042.1:0-11965 GCA_964577745.1 uncultured Fervidobacterium sp. | reverse complement strand
GGAAATATCACTTTCGATGAAAATGGAGATGCTATAAAAGACGCTATAGTAAAGAAAATTGAAAAAGGTGCATTTAAGTTCGTTACGGTTGTAAAACCATAAGATTCTAACAATAAGGCGGGTGATGAAAATGAGAAAATTTTTTGTTTTGATGGTTCTCTTAATTGGCATAGTTTCAATCTTTGCGGCGAATGAAATTGTTATAGGCGTTACTCAACCTTTAACCGGTAACTACGCTATGGGTGGTCAGCTTGGTCTCAGAGGTATTGAGATGGCACATGAAGAAGTACCTTCCGTTCTTGGTAGACCTATAAAACTTGTAACACTGGACAACAAGAGCGATAAAATCGAAGCGGCAAACGTTGTTACAAGGCTTATCGAACAATTCAAAGTAGTTGCTATACTTGGTACATATTCCAGTGCCCTTGGTATTCCAGGTGCCGAAATTGCTAATAAGAACAAGGTTATATACATTGCACCATCGAATACAAATCCACTTGTGACAAAAGATAAACCATATGTTTTCAGGACATGTTTTATCGACCCATTCCAAGGCACAGTTATGGCAAAATTTGCTGTACAATATCTCAAGGCTAAGACAGCAGCAGTTATTTATGATGTTTCAAATGATTATTCGGTTGGCCTCGCATACTATTTCAGAGATGCATTTATCAAATTAACAGGTAATTCAAAAGCTATACCCGTTTACATTGCATATCAGGGTGGAGACCAAGATTTTACAGCTCAACTTACGGCTGTCAAGAAGGCTAATCCAGATGTTATATTCATTCCTGCTGGTATTGTTGGAGATGCGGCACTCATAGCAAAACAAGCAAGAGAGCTTGGTTTAAAGCAACCATTACTTGGTGGCGATACGTGGGATTTACCACAACTTATAGAAATTGCTGGAAGTGCTGTTGAAGGTGCGTATTACAGTACGATGTTCGATGTTAAGGCAGAACTTTCAGATAAAACGAAACCATTTGTTGAGAAATACAGAAAGAAATACAACGAGGACCCGGGATATTTACCGGCTCTTGCATACGATGCTTACATGGTGCTTGTAGATGCTATAAAGAGGGCTAATTCAGATAAACCCGAAGACATAAGAAAAGCACTCCTTACAACGAATTACGTAGGTGTTTCTGGAAGAATCAGATTTGACCAAAACAGAGATGCAATAAAAGATGCTGTTATCAAGACAATAAAGAATGGAAAGTTCGAATTTGTTACAGTGATTAAGGGTGATTAATTAAAATTTCTCCACGCTACGCCGTAAGGCGTGGCGTGGTTGTTGGTGTATAGTTGACAGTGAACAGTTAACGGTTAACAGTTAACAGTTAACGGTCAACAGTAATAAAAAGATTATATAATTTAGTTGTTTTAATCATGAACCGATCACTGATAACCATTCACTGACAACTGATAACTGATCACTGTTCACTGATCACCGATAACCGATCACCGTTTACTGACAACCGATCACTGCACATGGGGGTGTTTTGATGGATATTAGTCTTTTTATGCAGCATATGGTCAACGCTATATCACTGGGATTCGTGTTTGGTCTTGTCGCTGTAGGTTACGCACTTGTTTACGGTGTTGTTAAGCTTGTGAACTTTGCTCATGGTGATGTCTTTATGATGGCAGCTTATTTTATGTTCTACACATCACTTATTTTTGGTGCGCCATGGTTGAGTGCAGTTATTATAGGAATAGTTTTAACTTCTCTGCTTGGTGTTGGTATTGAGAAGGTTGCCTACAAACCATTGAGAAAATATCCAAGAATAAACTCTCTGGTTTCATCTATCGGTATGTCGTTTTTACTCCAAAATTTTGCTGTTGTTGTTTTTGGTGGTATCCAGAGGTCATTTCCAGTTCCTGAACCGATGAAAAAAACTCTGGTTCTTGGTGAAGTAAGAGTACAAGCGGTCTCTATTTATACAATAATCTTCTCAGTTGTTGTTGTTTTGATTCTAACGTTTATCTTACAAAAGACGAAAATAGGTCTTGCTATGAGAATTTTGTCCAGAGATTTCGATACGGCAAGACTAATGGGAATAAACGTCAACAGAACAATTTCGTTTACTTTTGCCCTTGGTTCTGCGTTAGCAGCGGTGAGTGCTGTCTTTTGGGCACTCAGATATCCTCAGATATTTCCATTCATGGGTCAATACCCCGGTAGCCGTGCGTTCATAGCAGCGGTTGTTGGAGGTATCGGTAGTTTGAAGGGTGCACTCATAGGTGGGTTTGTTTTGGGGATGTTAACGGTTCTTCTTCCAGCGTTCTTCCCGGAATATTCTGGATACAGGGAAGCTTTTATCTTTGCACTTCTTGTGTTGGTTTTGATATTCAAGCCAAATGGTCTTTTCGGTCAGGAGGCAGGTGAGAAAGCATGAAACGTACAACAAGAGTTATGCTCAGTATATTGCTTATATTGGTTATTTACTTGTTCGTATTCTTCGCAGAAAAATTTATGGATCCATTCATAAAGAGAGTTCTAAATACTGGCTTTATATACGTTATTTTAGCTGTTAGTTTGAACCTTATTAACGGATTCACAGGTCAGTTTTCTCTCGGTCATGCTGGTTTTATGGCGATTGGAGCTTACACTTCTGCATTACTTTACATGTCGCCAGAACAAAAGCTTTCAAACTTTTTCATGGAACCACTCATTTCTCCACTTGACCAAATTCAAATTCCATTTTTTTGGGCAATCATTGTCGGAGGTTTAATGGCAGCTTTAGCTGGATTCATCGTTGGTGCGCCGTGTTTACGTGTGAAAGGTGACTATCTCGCGATAGTTACATATGGTTTTTCTGAAATAATAAGGTCCCTTTTCAATAACCTTCAAAATATAACAAACGGTCCACTTGGTTTGAAAGGACTCCCCACTCATACAAACCTTTGGTGGACTGTGAGTTGGGCTATAATTACAGTTATAGTTATCAAAAGAATTGTTGATAGTTCGTATGGTAGAGCACTTAAAGCAATTAGGGATGACGAAATTGCTGCAGAAAACCTTGGAATAAATCTTTTCAAACACAAAGTTCTTGCGTTTGTAGTTGGTGCATTCTTTGCAGGTGTTGCTGGAGGATTGCTCGGAAGCTTACTGATGACGATAGATCCAAATTCTTTCAGTATACTCTTTACATATCAAATAATTACGATAATACTCCTTGGTGGACTTGGTAATATAACTGGTAGTGTTATAGTTGGTATAGGTTTTGCTTTCTTGATGGAAGGTTTGAGATTTGTCGAAATGCCGATGAAGATATTCGGTATAACGATACCTGGAATCCTCGGTATGCGTATGTTGATATTCTCGATATTGCTCATGGTAACTATTCTCTTCTTCAGACAAGGTTTGTTCGGTCACAGAGAATTTAGCTGGGAAGGACTTGCCAAACTCCTTTCCAAAAGGAAGGTGAGTGAATGATGTTGCAGTTAGTTGAAGCTGAAAGCTCAAAGAAACCTTCTGTGAAGCAAACGGTTTTGAAGATGGAACATGTCACAAAACGCTTCGGAGGTCTCGTCGCAGTTTCTGATTTTAACTTAGATTTGAAAGAGGGAGAATTACTCGGACTCATCGGACCTAACGGTGCGGGAAAAACAACGGTGTTTAATTTAATTACTCACGTTTTTCCGGTAAGCGAAGGTAAGATGGAATTTTATGGGCAAGATATTACAAAGTTGAATACAGATAAGATTATCCGACTTGGTATTGCTCGTACATTTCAAAATATACGTTTATTCACAAATATGACCGTTAAAGAAAATATCATGACAGCATTTCATGCTCATTTGAAGTCTGATTTGTTTACATCCGTGATGTTTTTACCTAAGTATCAAAGAGAAGAGGAATACATTCAGAATAAGACTTGGGAACTTATGAAAGAAGTTGGTATTGAACACCTTGCCGATTACAAATCGAGTTCGTTACCTTACGGATTACAAAGGAAACTTGAAATAGCACGTGCACTTGCAACAAATCCAAAGTTGTTGTTACTCGACGAACCAGCGGCTGGTATGAACCCAGATGAGACTCTCGAATTGAACCAACTAATATTGAGAATAAGAGAGAAATATAAATTGACAATCATCGTTATTGAACACGATATGAAAGTTATCATGAACATATGTGAACGCATCATAGTTCTTGACCATGGCGTTACGATTGCTGAGGGTACTCCTGAGGAAATTCAAAAGAATCCGTTGGTTATAAAAGCTTATCTTGGTGCAGGTGATGAAGATGCTTGAGATTATGGATTTACATGTACATTACGGTGGTATACATGCCATCAAAGGTATATCGATGAAAGTAGAAGAAGGACAGATAATCTCCCTAATTGGTGCTAACGGAGCGGGTAAATCAACAACACTTAGGACTATTTGCGGGCTTAAAGAAGCAACAAGAGGGAGTATAAAATACAAAGGAACGGAATTGACAAAACTCGACACAAGTGAAATAGTTAAGCTTGGCGTCACAATGGTACCTGAAGGAAGGCGTGTGTTTTCTAACCTTACAGTTTACGAAAACTTACTCGCAGGTGCTTATCTGAGAAAAGACAAAGAACAAATAAAGAAGGATATAGAATACGTCTTCGAACTATTCCCAAGATTACAAGAACGTACCAATCAAAGAGCAGGTACGTTATCAGGTGGAGAACAACAGATGCTTGCAATAGGACGGGCGTTGATGTCAAAACCAAAACTATTGTTGTTCGACGAACCATCATTGGGACTTGCCCCTGTTATCGTTAAAGAGGTCTTTCAGATGATTAAGAGAATTCATAAAGAGGGCGTTACCATATTACTCGTTGAACAAAACGCTTATGAAGCGCTTAAACTATCAGATTACGCATACGTTCTTGAAACAGGTAGGATAGTATTGCAGGGTACTGGTAAAGAATTGCTTGAAGATGAAAGAGTTAGAAAAGCATACCTTGGTGGATAAAATAGAAGTTGTTTACAAAGCAAAAGCACGGCAAAAGCACGGAGGTTGTCCTCCGTGCTTTTTGTTTATGATATAATTGTTTTTGAGGTGAAATGAATGGATTTAAAAGGTTTGTACGAAGAGCTTTTGAAAATTCATGGTAAACTTGAAAAATGGTGGCCGGGTAGTTCTGAAGAGATAATCATATCCGCTGTACTTACACAAAATACAAATTGGAAAAACGTAGAGCGTGCGATGGAGAATTTGAAATCCAAATGCGAAAGCTTAGAAAATAGAAATCTCTTAGAGTGTGTTCACATGTTACGTGAAGATTTACCATCGCTTATAAAACCAGCTGGCTTTTACAATATAAAATCACAAAGGTTAATTGCGTTACTTAGTTGGATGAAGCAATACGAATTTTCAATAGAGAAGATTTCAGAAAAATCAACTTATGACCTTAGAGAAGAACTTTTGAGCGTCAAAGGTATTGGCAAGGAAACGGCTGATTCTATTTTATTGTATGCGTTCGAAAAGCCAGTATTTGTTGTTGATGCTTACACAAAGAGGCTATTGAAAAGGTTGTACAATACCGAATTTAAAGACTATGATGATTACAGATTAGCCTTTGAAAATTCTATAGAGCAAGATGTAAGAATTTATCAAGAATATCACGGATTAATCGTCGAACATTCCAAGAAATATTGTAATTCAAAGCCAAAATGTAACAGTTGTGGTTTAAACAATTCTTGTTTTCAAGCTAAATATCTTCAAAATCTTTAAGCTCAAAAAGTAGTATATCTTTATCATGCTTAGAAAGTTCTCTAAGTTCTTTTGTAAAACCGTTTTTCGAAAATAAGATATAAAATTTCTTTTCAAAGTTAAAGAGAGAAGCCTTTTCAAGAAGTTCATAAAATACATCAACACCAACGTTTTTATCAGACCACTTACATTCGCCAATAATCAAACAATTATCTGAATAAGCAAGTATATCTATTTTTTCTTCTCTCTTTTTTGTAGGATTGTTTCCCCACCATTTGCCAATTTTTGTGAATACGAAAGGAAGATATCCTGTAGAGTTCAATTTGAATAAAAAATCCATACTTATTAACTCAAAAATTTTTCCAACATAAGAGTTCAAAAATGGTTTTATAGTATTTTCCAAAACAATATCTTCCATCTGTTTTTCTATCAACTCTTTATTGTCAAAAATGAACCGATACCAGAATCTGAAAAAATTGTCCGTAATTTCGTAAATACTTGCTCTTGAGCTCTTACCTATATCCAAAGGTTTGACCTTTCTTACGATTTTCATTCCCTCAAGAACATCGAGGTATTTTGAAACCTTTGGCGCTTCGAAGTGAATCTTTGTTGATATTTCATTCAATTTCGTACCACCTTGAGCAATAGTCTTGAGTATCGCATTATAAATCGATAGTTCTCTTAGTTCTTGACGAAGCAGGAATACAGGTTCATCGTATAGATGGGAATACTTATTCATTATGTTTTCCTTGATGTTTTCAAAAATATCTTTATCATCTGAAAATGATCTAAGGTATTGCGGAATACCACCCAGTATACTGTAAGCGAGGACTTTTTCTTCCATAGTGTAATTCTCAAAGAATTTCTTTGCCTCAAAAAAGTTGAGAGGTTCGATTTCCATTTGAGACGTTCTTCTTCCATACAAAGGACTCTTTGAAGCAAGAATCTCTTTTTCCATAAAGCTAACATATGAACCACAGAAAATTAACATAAGGTTTGTATTCACAAGCTCTTCGTCGATCAATCTTTGAAAAATAGAAATTAGCGATTTATCACTCTCTGCCAAATATTGAAATTCATCTATAACAATCACAAATCTTTTATCTCCGACTTTTCTGTAAGTAAATCTGAAAGCATCTTCCCAAGAAGAAAATGGCGCAAAATATTCCATTTTAAAATATTCAAATATCTCCTTTGAAAACCTTTCAAGTTCTATTCTATTAGGTGCTTCATCAGCAACAAAATACAAGTGATCTTTGTCTTCAACAAATTTTCGTAGTAACGTTGTTTTTCCGACTCTCCTTCTACCATATACCACGACAAATTGGAAACCAGGTTTCCTGTAAATTTTGTTGAGTTCTGATAGCTCGTTTTCTCTACCAATAAAACTTGTAAATTTTTGCATTATTACCACCTCGAAATTTGGCTAATTACTTTTAATTACTTTGAAGTTATTAACTTAGAAGTTAGTAACTTACGAGTTAATAATTCCGGAAATATTATACCAAAAAAGCGGAGGTTTTTCAACCTCCGCCAAGTTTTTTATTTTGCTTTGTTATTGTTGTTTGTACAACTCGAAATAATCGTTACCTGGTCTCATTGGATTTTCGTACCAGCCTTTTACCCATGCTCGTTGTGCTCTAACTCCAACTGGCTGATAAATCGGTATGCTTATATAGTTATCTATAGCAAATTTTTGAATCTGGGTGTAAAGTTTCTTTCTTTCTTCCGAATCAGAGGAATTTCTTGCCACTTCGATTAGTTCATCAAGGCTCTTACCACCGAGTTCTTTTCTTGGAGTGCTAACGAATTTTTTGAAGTTATCGCCTTGTGTCGGTGCATATGTACCAGCTGAATGGTAGAATGTGAATATGAAGTTATCTGGATCTGGGAAGTCGGCAATCCAGTTGAATATTGGCATTGGTAATTCTGCCTTTCTCATAGCATCAAGATAGCTTGGCCAGTTCAATGCAACAACATCGACCTTTATTTTACCTGGTGCAATCATTTCCATGTATGTTTTTATCATTTCAGCAATTCTCTGCCTCATCATATTACCCGTGTTGTAAGCTACTGTGAATTTTAGACCAACTTTTATTGCTTTTCCATCCCATGCTTTTTCAAGAGCTTTTCTTGCTTCTGCTATGTTGAATTTGTAAAGTGGAAGAGTTGGGTCAAAGCCAAGGAGTGTATTTGGTAATGCCGATGGAATTCTGATACCATATCCTTTCAAAACATCTCTTATCACTGCATCGTAATTGATGATATAAGATACCGCTTTTCTTGCGTTTATATCACTGAAGAAATCTGGTGGCATTCCATTTCCATCCCATTTTCCACTACCTATGTATTTACTATTGGAAGAGACAGACCAAGAAAAGCCAACTACGACAACCGAGAGTCTTGGAATATTTTCTATTATTTGGACATCTTTGTTGCCTCGGATTTGGTCTAAGTATTCCAAAACTATCGCTATGTCATCAGCATCGCCTTTTTCAAGCATCAATTTTCTTGTGCCCCATTCGCTTACAGTCATTATTATAACTTTTTTAATCTTTGGTTCGCCACGCCAGTAATCCTTATTCGCTTCAAGGACAGTCTTTCTATTCGTTCTGTCCCATTCAACAAGTCTGTAAGGACCAGTACCTATCGCTGTTGCGTAAAGTGGTGATTTTTCTTTTGCTATGTTTCTGTATTTCCACCATGTATCTGCTTTACCATCCCAAAGTCCCATTTTAATAGATGTCTCTTTATCAAGTACCGCAGACCATCCAACTGTATGCGCCATAACTGTTAGGAATGGTCCATACGGTCTTGCAAGTTTGAAAACAACATTGTCACCTTGTACTTCTATCGCTGGATCTATGACTTTTGTGTAAAGTTCAACGAGCTTATCTTTGAATTGTGGTAATGGTTCACCATCTTTGAAAATTTCTGATACAGGTTTTCCAACATAGTTTTGAATAAGCTCATTTAGAGAATTGACGCCAAAGATAGCGTTCCAAAGCATCCACATTGGTCCTCCAGATGGATCGTACAACAATCCTCTTTCAAATGAATATTCAACATCCTCTGGCGTAAGTGGATTACCATTGTGGAATTTTACTCCCTTTCTTATTGGAAATACGTAAGTTTTTCCGCCATCTTTGATTAAACCGTTTTTGACTGTTGGAACTTCCGTAGAAAGGCGTGGTTCAAATTCGGTAAGACTGTTTTTCTTGTAGGCTATCAAGCTTTCATACACGTTGTAGATGATTTCTCCACTAACCGTATCGTACGCTTGGTGAATATCGAGTGTGTCAGGTTCTCCAACTCCAACTGACACGTAAGTTGTCGGGTCAAATGCTGAAAATGTTAACACCGCAGTGAGTAGTAAAATTGTGAAAAGTACCTTTTTAACCATCTTTATCCCCCCTTTGGTAGAAGTACGCTTATATTATACCACTATTAAGACAAAATACAAAATTTTCACGATTTTGAAATCTTTTTCAAAGAACAACTCACAGCTCTTGACTTTTTTTGTAAGCTTCGTAGATAGCTGACATTATAGAACCTTTAACACCGTTCTTTTCCAATTCGTACAGTCCTCTTATTGTGACCCCACCGGGAGATGAGACAAGATATTTCAATCTCGAAGGTTCCATATTCACGTGTTCAAGCAACTTTATAGAACCTTCAAAAGTTCTCAAAACAATATCTCTTGCATAGTCTGGATTGACACCAATGTTTATCGCACCCTCAATAAAACTTTCAAGTATAAAAGCTACAAACGCCGGGCCACTGCTATTAAGTACTGTGAACGCATCAAATTTTTCTTCCTCAAGTTCCATAAGTTCACCAAGCGGAGTCATAAGTACTTCAAATTGTCTTTTCTCTTCGTGTGTTATCGAATTTGTATAGCATACCGCTGTTATTCCTATGGAAATCTTCGATGTTATCGTCGGCATAATTCTTATTATTCGATCCTTATTTGTTGCTTTAGAAATATCGGCAATTCTTTTTCCCGCCGCTGTACTCACAAGTATTCTTGTTCCTTCTTCCAAATTTTTTAATTCTTCGTATACTGGTGGGGTTTGTTGGGGCTTCACACATAAAAATGTATATTCGGAATTTAGATACACTTCTTTAACTGATGTGCACACTTTCACGTTGTCATATCCTTCGTATTTTCTTATCTTATCCACCGAGCGGTTGAATATATAAAATTCGTGTTCGTCGTTTTTATCGAGTACTTCAAGTATCATACTACCTATATTTCCTACACCGATTATTCCAATCTTCATACCTTTCCCTCCAGTATCACGTTATCTGCGTGGATAACCTCTTCGTATGTGAAAATCGATTCTGGTATCTCAGATGTCTTTAGTCCTTTAATAATCTCAAGCTCCTCGGAAGAGTAATTAACAACTCCCTTAGCAAAAATCTTGTTATTAAAACATAGTGCAACAACATCTCCTTTGTCAAACTTACCTTCAACGGCTAATATACCGACTGGCAAAAGACTTTTACGTTTGTTCAGAGCTTCGTATGCTCCATCGTTTATATGAATTTTTCCTTTCGGTTTACTAATGTATTTTAGCCATGAAAGGCGCTTTGACAACTTCTTTTCAGCTGAAGTCACAAACTTCGTACCTGGGTTTTCTCCTCTCAAAACTTTTAAGATGTTTTCTAAGTTATTTCCATTTACAATGAACGCATTTACACCGCTCTCCGTTGCCATCTTAGCAGCAGAGATCTTCGAATCTATTCCACCAGTACCAAAAGATGTTTTTTCTATTTTGGCAATTTTTAGTTCGTGAATATCCAATGGGTATTCCTTTATAACTTCACCCTTTTCATCTAACACACCATCTACTGATGTCATGAGTAATAGGTAATCGGCTCCCCAACATATGGAAAACATTGCAGACAACACGTCGTTATCACCGAATTTTATTTCTTCAACGGCAACTGTATCATTTTCGTTAACTATAGGCACAACTTTGAAGTGTTCCAACCCTATTAGTGTGTTTCTCAAATTCAAAAAGCGCTTTCTATCCGAAAAATCGTCTCTTGTTAGTAAGATCTGAGCTATCTTTTTACCATAGAAATCAAATGCATTTTCATATATATTCATCAACTGCACTTGCCCAATTGCGCAAAGTGCTTGTTTTGAAATCATATCTTTTGAATCACTTTTAAGATTCAACAATTTTCTACCACTGGCAGCAGCACCAGATGTAACGATAGCTACGCTGTGTTTATCATCGATGAGTTTATTAACAACAGAAACCAAATCGATGATGTAATTTTTCTTTATACCATTCTTTCCAACTAATAAATTACTCCCAACTTTTATTACAATCTTCGCCATATTCTCACTTCCTAAGCTCTCACATGATAGTCACCAAAGACTATGAATTTTGTGCTCGTTAATTCTCTCAGACCCACAGGTCCTCGTGCATGCAATTTTTGTGTACTGATACCAATTTCCGCTCCCATACCAAATT
The DNA here is from genome assembly GCA_964577745.1 of uncultured Fervidobacterium sp. Taxonomy (GTDB): domain Bacteria; phylum Thermotogota; class Thermotogae; order Thermotogales; family Fervidobacteriaceae; genus Fervidobacterium. Next base: position 778 of record CAZOAS010000042.1, on the reverse strand, counting down.
GTCCACCATCGGTGAATCGTGTCGATGCGTTCACGTAAACGGCTGCTGAATCGATAGAATTTATAAATTTCATAGAGTTTGAATAATTCTCCGTTAAAATGGATTCAGAATGCTTCGTAGAATATTTTCTGATGTGTTCGATAGCTTCGTCTATGGACTCAACAATTTTAACTGAGATAATATAGTCTAAATATTCAGTTGCCCAATCTTCTTCGGTCGCTGGGATGCATTCAATTATCTTTTGTGTTTTTTCACAACCTCTTATTTCCACGTGCTTGCTATCAAACAACTTCTTCAGCTCAGGTAAGAAAGAATTTGCAATATTTTTGTGGACAAGCAACGTCTCAACGGCATTACACGTTCCTGGTCTTTGTGTCTTTGCATTATCAACAACCATCAAAGATTTTTGAATATCTGCACTTTCATCCACAAAGATATGACACACACCTGCACCAGTTTCTAATACCGGGACTGTAGCGTTTTTAACTACGTAATCTATAAGCCCCTTCCCACCCCTTGGAACGACTAAATCGATAAAATCGTTTTGCTTTATTATATAATCCACAACGCTTCTATCTGTCGTTTCAACAAGCTCAACAGCCGATGGTGGTATAGTTGACAAAGAGAGTGCCTCTTTTATTGCGTGAACAATTGCTTTGTTGGAATTCAATGCATCTGAACCACCTTTAAGAAGAATAGCGTTGCCTGACTTAAGAGCAAGTGTGGTCGTTTCGATGGTAACATTCGGTCTTGATTCGTAAATTATCGCTATCACACC
>CAZOAS010000041.1:0-12067 GCA_964577745.1 uncultured Fervidobacterium sp. | reverse complement strand
TCCATCGTCATCGTCTTCAACTTCATACAGTTCCCTCCTACGACTTTTTGTTTTATCTTTGTTGACTTTGGTTATCTTTTTTCAAGGAAATCCTTTCTAAATCTTTCAAGTCCCCTTTCTTCGCCGAAAATAACTAATTTTTCATCTTGTGCTATCCTATAATCTTTTGAAGGACCTAGTAAAAAATCGTTATCTTTTATCACGGCGACAATGAAAAGATTGTAATTTTCTTTTAATTTTAATTCTTCTATTCTTTTGTCTATAAGTCTAGTTTTTTTGATATCTATGACTTCCACTTTGAACGTTTTATCCTTTATATTCAGTATATCGAGCACATCTTCTTTGCTCTTTTTTTGAACGACTGTTTCGACCATCTTTACACTTGCAATCTCGGCTGTAGCTATTGGATGGTCAACACCAGCGTAGATAAATTTTGTTAAGTTTGACAAGTTAGTTATATTAGAAACTATGTACAGATTGTGATTCAGATTTTTCGCAGTTAAAGCAACGAAGATGTTCAAAGCATCATCTGGAAGTGTTGTTATCAACGCTCTTGCTTGTCTTATTCCCGCTTTTACAAGAGTTTCTTCGCTTGTTGCATCTCCGTTTATCAAGACCAATTTTTCTTTTCTGTTATGTATTCTACTCAGAACGGTCTCTTCGTTCAGTTCTTTGTCTATAGCTACAACATAACTTTCGTATCTGAGAAGCTGGTTAACAACCTGTGTACCTATATTTCCTACACCAACTACGATAACGTGGTCATTCATTTTTGAGACCCTTCTTTCAATACGCCTGTTTTTGAAGACCTTTCCAAGCTCACCTTCAACAATTATAGCTGTTATGTACGATATACTGTACAAAACAAAAGAGAGTCCTACCAATATGAGTAATAAAGTGAACAACTTTCCATGAATTGATAGCTCTTTTGGAATACCGTATCCTACCGTAGAAATAGTTATACCGGTAAAAAACAGTGCTTCCAAGAACGGTATCTTTTCGAATATCCAATAATAAAGCGTTCCAACAGCAAAAACGGAAAATATACCTATAAGCGATATCTTTATCCTTCTTCTTAATCTTTCTTCAAAAACTGAAGATCTGAAGTTATTCATAGTTTATTACTTTATTAGTTGACTTTTGTATCTTATCTCAATCTTGGATTTTTTGTAGAATTCTTCGAAGTCTTTAGAAACTTTATCCTTTACTTCATCCTGTTTTGCATTTAAAACTTCCTTCTTAATCTCATCTTTTACATCATCAAACGATTTTATGCTACTTGGTTTAATATCTCTGATACGAATTACGTAATGTTCACCGGCAACACTTTGTACTGGTAGTATTGTACCCTTGGATACCCCAGTGATAATAACCCAGAGGTTTTGTGGTACCTTAGTTGTATCGTTTTGATTAACAAAGCCATTAATATAGTTCGATATATTATATTTCTTTGCTATTTCTTCAACGGCAACGTTTCTTATGAGTTCCTGTCTTATATTTTCCGCAACTGTCTTATCTTTTGTTCTGAAAACAACAAGGTCGTATTGTGTTGGAACTGTGTACTTTTCCTTGTTCTTTTCGTATTGACTTCTAACTTCTTGATCCAAGTAATACGTGTAAACATTCGCCAAGGAAAGAGAATATTTACGTTGGAAATACAATTTCTGTTTGTATTCATCGAGTTGTCCCATACCAAGTTTAACAAGATAATCGTTAAGTTGTGCCTCCGTCATTTTTAAATCGGTAAGCATTTTCTTTATCTCGTTCTCAACGTCTTTTTTTACAACGTCATCACTTGGTGCTACTTTCAAGTTCTCAGCGAATTGTATAAACACTATTTTCCTTATAAGTACATCGAGAACTTTCAATCTATATCTTTCAATAAGAATTAAACCTTCTTGAGAAGTTGTTAAAATTTGATAGAATATTTCATTTGAATTTTGAATATCAAGTAGAAGTTTTTGGATATTTACTTCCCTGTTCCACTCATCCATTGTTACGTTTCTACCATTAACAACCGCCACAATTTCTTGCTGAGCAAACGAAAATATGGCTAAGAGCACACCCAGAAAGAATACAAGTTTCTTCATTTTGCCATCCTCCTTTTAGTTTTATTGGTTTGTTTGATTTTATTTAACCACTATATTCACAAGTTTCCCTTGCACGTATATCACATTTGCTACGCTTTTTCCTTCCACAAGTTTTGCGACATTTTCCAAAGCAACTTTCTTTATCTCTTCTTCTGGTAAGTCTGCTGGCACCGTTATCCTTCCTCTCACTTTTCCGTTAACTTGTACCACAACAGTTATCTCCTCTTCTTTCAAAGCTTCTGCATCGTATTCTGGCCATTTTTCTTCAACTATCAATGTATCTTTACCAAGGTCACTCCACATCTCCTCAGCCATATGTGGTGCAAACGGTGAGAGTATCAAAACGAGCTTTTCGGCAATTTCTTCGAGTAATTTCTTATTTGGAGACGATGAGTTCTCCAAGTAATCGCTCAATTGATTGTTGAATTCCATTAAACCAGCTATCGCTGTGTTGAATTTGAATCCACCTTCGATGTCTTCTTTTATCTTCTTTATCATCGCATGTAATTTTCTTCTCAAATTCTTTTCTTCTTTTCCGAATTCTTTCTCTTCACTTTGTCCATTGTTTATGATATCAAGAATCTTATAGAAGTTATTCCACAAACGTTTTATAAACCGATTCACACCTTCGATACCGGCATCGTTCCATTCGGCGTCTTTTTCAGGTGGTGCCATGAAGAGTATGTACATTCTTAGTGTATCTGCACCGTATTTTTCAATCATATCATCCGGTGAAACGACATTCCCTTTAGATTTACTCATCTTCCAACCATCTTTGTATATCATACCTTGCGTGAAGAGATTTTCAAATGGTTCATCGAATCCAATGTAACCAAGGTCGTGCAATACTTTTGTGATAAACCTTGAATAGAGTAAGTGCAACACAGCATGTTCAACACCGCCGATGTATTGGTCAACTGGTAACCAGTAGTTCACATCGTTTGTGTCGAATGGTTTATCATCGCTCTTTGGATTCACGTATCTTAAGTAATACCAAGAACTATCAACGAACGTATCCATCGTTTCAACTTCTCTTTGTGCATGTCCACCACATTTTGGACATGTTGTGTGTTTGAATTCCTCACTCAACGTGAGTGGCGACTGACCTGTAGGTAAAAATTCCACATTTTCAGGTAATTTCACAGGTAAATCCTTTTCTGGAACTGGTACGATACCACATTTTTCACAGTAAACTACAGGAATCGGTGCTCCCCAGTACCTCTGTCTTGAAATCAGCCAGTCTCTCAATTTGTATTGCACACTCTTTTTTCCAAAGCCTTTTTCTTCTATGTACTTTGTCACCGCTTCGATACCTTTTGTACTTTCCAGCCCATCGAATTGTCCACTGTTGACCATTATTCCTTCATCTTCGTACGGTTTTTCTTGGATATTCCACTCACCATCTTTCGGCTTTATTACTTGCCTAATTGGTAAATTGTACGCTTTGGCGAAATCAAAGTCTCTTTGGTCATGAGCTGGAACAGCCATAATCGCACCTGTTCCGTATTCGTAAAGTATGTAATTGGCTACGTAAATTGGTATCTTTTCGTTTGTTAATGGATTGATAGCGTACCTACCAAGGAAGACACCCTCTTTTTTCGCTTCCAAACTCGTTCTTTTGAATCTATCTTCAAGGGCAACCTTTGCCAAGAATTCCTCGACTTCTTTTCTTTGTTCATCTGTGACAAGTTCCATAACGAGCGGAGATTCCGGTGCAATCGCCATGAACGTAACACCGTAGATAGTATCTGGTCTTGTGGTGAAGATTCTAATTTTCTTATCCATACCATCAACCGGGAAATCGACCTCTGCACCCGTGCTTTTACCTATCCAATTTCTTTGCATCGTCTTCACATGTTCTGGCCAGCCGTGTAATCTATCGAGCCCTTCGAGTAATTTCTCAGCGTAATCGGTTATCTTAAAATACCATTGTTCAAGGTACTTCATCGTAACGGTCGTACCACATCGTTCACATTTACCCTCTTTAACTTGTTCGTTTGCAAGCACCGTTTGACAGCTCGGACACCAATTCACTGCACCGGGCTTTTTGTAAGCTAAACCTGCTTCGTACAATTTCAAAAATACCCATTGAGTCCATTTGTAATAATCTTCAGTACAAGTTATAACCTCTCTATTCCAATCGTAGCTTATACCAATCTTCTTTATCTGACCACGAATCGTATTTATATTATCAAGAGTCCATTTTTTTGGATGGATCTTATGAGCTATAGCTGCATTTTCCGCAGGCAATCCAAATGCATCGTAACCAAACGGATGAAGCACATTGTATCCTTGCATCCTTTTGTATCTTGCAACGATATCACCGATAACATAGTTTTTCACATGTCCAACGTGAAGTGTTCCTGATGGATAAGGGAACATAACGAGTGCGTAGTATTTAGGCTTTTCTGAATACTGTGGTGTATCAAAAACACCTCTCTCTGCCCATACCTTTTGCCATTTACTTTCAATCTCTTGAGGCTTATACTCTTTCATCTCAACGTCCCTCCATTTCGCTATAAAAATTATTTCGACTATTCACAAAATCTATCATTAAATTATACCACAAAGTTGAAAATCTTTGCATCCTCTTTTTTTGAGACAATTCCTATTGGAGAAAAATATAAAAGTATAATTAACGAAAAGTTCAAAAAACAAAGTGATTTAAAGGTTAAAAAATTTGGTATAATTTAAATAACACGGAATCTGCGTTCCAGATTCCGAATTTTTATCCGAATTTTTGAATTTAGCTAAAAGAGAGGTGATTTTCTGTGGAATATCCGAGTTGTTCGTGTCTTTCCACTAACAAGCCACCATAGGTACTAAAAACTGAAAAAGGGGAGGTACGTTATGAATGAAGGTCAAACTCCAGGTTGATATCAAGAAACTCATCGAACGTGGTGATTTTAGAACCCTAAAGCTTTTGCTTGAAGACCAGGATCCAAACGTTGTTTTCGAGATGATTGAAGAACTCGAAACTTCAGAGAAAGCCATCATTTTCCGCTTGTTGCACAAAGATATAGCTGCGGAAGTCTTTTCCAAACTTGAGCCCGACGAACAATTCGAATTGGTACGGATGCTCACCGATGACGAAATAAAATCGATAATCAGAAGCATGGATCCAGCCGACCGTGTGGAACTTCTCGATGAATTACCCGCCGACGTCGTTACTAAACTCTTGTCGTTTTTGCCAAAAAGTGAACGAGAACAGACTATAGAAATTTTAAATTACCCAGAAAATTCTGCTGGAAGGTTGATGTCACCCAATTTTGTTTATGTGACACGAACTATGACCGTTCAACAAGCTCTCGAGAAGGTGCGCAAGTTTGGAAAAGATGCTGAAACGATTTATACCATCTTTGTGGTAGAAGAAGACAAGACACTTATCGGAACTGTTAGACTTGAAGATTTAATATTTGCAGAACCTGAGGTTTCAGTCGAAGAAGTCTTCACACCGGATCCAGCGTATGTAAAGACCACAACAGACCAAGAAGAAGTTGCTGAGTTAATGAAAAAATATGATTTAAATGCTATAGCTGTTGTAGATAACGACATGAGACTTGTCGGTGTGATTATAATCGATGATATAGTTGATATCATCGAAGAAGAAGCTACCGAAGATATCCATAGGATGGCAGGTATGAATGTTACTACAACGTCGTATTTTCATACATCACCACTTGTCTTTATCAAAAACAGATTACCATGGCTTGTTGGACTTTTACTCTTAGAGAGCGTTAATGCGTTCATCGTTCACAGATATGAAGAATTCCTTGCTGCTATCCCAATAGTTGCTGCGTTTATGACTACCATGGTAGACGCAGGTGGTAACACAGGTGGACAGAGTAGTACACTGATTATCAGAAGTATGGCACTTGGTGAAGTTGAGTTAAAAGATTGGTGGAAGGTGTTACTTAGGGAACTATTCGTTGGTGGGATTCTTGGAGGAATTCTCGGTGTTGTGCTGTTTCTAAGAGGATTCATGATATCTAACAACATACTTGTTAATGTTTCAGCGGCTTTAGCATTGTTTTTAATAATAGTCTTCTCAAATACCGTAGGTTCCATGCTACCTTTCATTGGTAAAGTTCTGCGAATAGACCCAGCTTTGATGTCAGGACCACTGATTACAACTATCGCAGACCTCGGCGGTATAATGATTTACTTTTACATAGCGCATAGCATCTTGAAAGTGTAGTTTGAGGTGGTTCCCATGGAACATGACGAACTGGAAAAGAAATTGAACGATTCAGTTGAGAGACTCGATGAACATATCGAACGATATGAAAAAGAGATTCAACAGGTCAATGTAAAGATAGAGCAACTCAGAAATGATCTTGATGATACGTGGTCTACGTTGAGAACTGCATTTATAACAATTATTCTCATGTTCATCATAATGGCGATAACGTGGTTTTTCCCTTTCCAAGCAAGAGCGTATGGTTACTTGTCTCAGGATGACGTGAGACGTAAATTGATAGCCCTAAGTGTTGAAGCTTTACTTTTTGGAATGATACTACTCTTTGTTCTTTCATCGGCATTTTTGAGGAGGTTTAGAAGATAATAGATGGATAAGATAATTGTAAAAGGTGCAAGAGTTCATAATTTGAAGGGTATCGATGTTGAGATACCCAAAAATAAATTTGTGGTAATCACCGGACTTTCCGGTTCCGGTAAAAGCTCCTTAGCTATGGACACAATTTTCATTGAAGGTCAGAGACGATATTTGGAAAGTCTATCGACTTACGCCAGGCAATTCATAGGCGAATTGAAAAAGCCAGATGTTGAGAGTATAGAAGGACTTTCTCCGTCCATTGCGATAGACCAAAAGAGTGTGTCGCACAACCCTCGCTCTACTGTTGGTACTGTGACTGAGGTTTACGATTATCTGAGAGTGTTGTACGCACAAATCGGTGTTCCACACTGTCCACACTGTGGAAGAGAGCTTCAAAAGATGACGGTCGATGAAATTGTCGCCCATGTTAAGAAACACTTTGATGGCAAGCGAACACTCGTTCTTGCGCCGATAGCACGCGAGAAGAAAGGCACGTTCAAAGATGAATTTGAAACGTTTATCAACCGCGGTTACACAAGAGTTGAAGTTGATGGTAAAGTGTACAGACTCGAAGAAGTACCAGAACTGAATAAAAACGTGCGTCATAACGTTAATTTGGTTGTCGATAGACTTTCGATTTCTGAAGCTGATCCTCACAGGTTATTCCAATCCTTGGAACTTGCGCTTAAAGAGGGTAACGGATTCGTTGTCGTGCGAACGGAAGATGGTGAACATGAACATCTGTACTCGGAAAAACTCTCGTGTCTATCGTGTGGCTTTTCGATGCCAGAAATCAATCCGAAACTCTTTTCGTTCAACAGTCCATACGGTGCGTGTCCTGATTGCCACGGACTTGGTTTTAAACTCGAGGTTGACGAAGATTCACTCTTTGAAGAAGATAAACCGGTGTTGCAAGGCTTAAGAATAGGGCACAAGAGCGATGGATGGCTTCCGAGAAGACTTGAGAGAATCATAAGAGAGTACAGAGGATTTCCAGATAAACCATTTTCTCAACAACCAGATGAAGTGAAAGAAGCTATCTTGTACGGTACTGAGTATTTCGAAGGTATAGTTGCACTTGTCAAAGAACGGTACGAAGAATACACTTCAGAAGAGACAAGGGAATGGCTCGTTGAGAATTTCTTCGTTGAGAGAACTTGCCAGACTTGTAAAGGGAAACGATTAAGAGAAGAGGCACTGAGTGTCAAAATAAATGGACTAAGTATTGTCGACTTCACAGACTTACCGATTTCTAGGGAACTCCAGATAATTAGAAGTTTGAAAAATACACTTACTCAAAGACAGTACGAAGCGGTACATGAATTGATAAACGAAATAGAGAAAAGATTAGATTTCTTAGAACAAGTTGGTTTAGGATATCTAACGTTATCAAGAAACGTACGCACGCTCTCTGGTGGAGAGGCGCAGAGGATAAGACTTGCAACGCAGATTGGTTCAAGATTAACTGGAGTCATTTACGTGCTCGATGAACCTACGATAGGATTGCACCAGAGGGATAACGACAGATTAATTGGTATGTTAAAACAACTGAGAGACCTTGGTAACACCGTGTTAGTTGTTGAGCACGATGAGGATGTGATAAGAAACGCCGATTACGTTGTTGACATAGGTCCAGGTGCCGGTGTCAACGGTGGTTACATTGTATTTTCAGGAACCGTCGACGAACTTGTGAAATCTGAAAGTTCGTTAACCGGAAAATATATATCCGGTAGAATGCGCATAGAAGTACCTAAGGAAAGAAGAAAAGGGAATGGTAAATTCCTGAGGATAATCGGAGCCAAACACAATAATCTGAAGAACGTCACAGTCCAATTTCCACTTGGTACATTTATATGCGTAACAGGCGTCAGTGGTTCGGGAAAGAGCTCTCTGATTCTTGACACACTTTACCCTGCGATTTCTAACAAGCTATACAAAACAAAATACGAAACTGGAGAGTACGAAAAGATAGAAGGCATCGAAAATATAGATAAGATAATTGCGATAGATCAATCACCGATAGGTAGAACACCGCGTAGTAACCCGGCAACGTACACGAAGGTCTTTGATAACATACGTGAGCTGTTCGCTATGACACCGGAAGCAAAAGCGCGTGGATACAACAAGGGAAGGTTCAGTTTCAACGTCAAAGGTGGACGTTGCGAAGCGTGTGCTGGACAAGGTGTTGTAAAAATCGAGATGATGTTCCTACCAGAAGTTTACGTCGAATGTGAAGTGTGTAAAGGTACACGGTACAATTCAGAAACGTTGGAGGTTACCTACAAAGGTAAGAATATCGCAGATGTACTCGATATGACTGTCGATGAGGCACTTGAATTTTTCAAAAATATCCCAGCTATAAAAGATACATTGCAGGTGTTATCCGATGTCGGTCTTGGATATATAAAACTCGGACAACCTGCAACGACACTGTCAGGTGGTGAAGCTCAGAGAGTTAAACTTGCTTCTGAGCTTAGAAAAAAAGCTACCGGTAAGACTCTCTACATCCTCGATGAACCAACAGTCGGTCTTCACTTTGAAGATGTCAAAAAGCTCATAGACGTACTCAACAGACTTGTGGATAAAGGCAACACTGTGATAGTTATAGAACATAACCTCGATGTCATCAAATCGGCAGATTACATAATCGACCTTGGACCAGAAGGTGGAGAAGAAGGTGGTTACATAGTTGCGACTGGTACCCCCGAAGAAGTTGCCAAAAATGAAAACTCATGGACTGGTAAATACCTAAAAACCGTACTTTGGAGGGATTGAACTTGAGTTTCACAATTTACGTTGCAAGTAAGAACGAACATAAAGCTCACGAAATCAAACTCGTCGCACCTGAATTTGTTGAATTGCTTAATATTAACACCGAAATAGATGTTGTTGAAGATGGCGAAACGTTCCTCGAAAATTCAGTTATAAAAGCGCTTGAATACGGAAAACACATCAACCAGCCAGTTATAGCCGATGATTCTGGATTATCTATAAACGGACTCGATGGATTTCCAGGTGTTATGTCTGCACGGTACATGGAAGGTGCAAGTTACACTGAAAAAATGGAGAGTATCTTGCAACTCATGAAAAATTTCAAAACACCGGAAGAAAGAAGAGCAAAGTTCGTTTGCGTTGCATCGTATTTTAACCCGATAAATAACTTCTTAATCTCCGTTGAAGGATACATCGAAGGTACAATCGCGTACGAAATACGTGGTACACAAGGCTTTGGTTACGATCCTATATTCATTCCAAACGGTTACGATAAAACATTCGGTGAACTTGGTGAAGAAGTTAAAAAGCACATCAGCCACAGAAGCGTTGCGTTTAAAAGATTGTTCAATATGTTGATCAGTGTTGGAGAATTGAAAAACGATAGGAAGTGATAACCTTGATTATTCACGCAGATAGATTGCTCACACCTGTTGCACAGCCATCTAAAGGCAGTGAAATGAGAAAAGTGTCCGAAGAATTCGATGTGGATATAGTTATCGAAGATGGAAAGATTACAGACATCAGAAAACACAAAAATGCAGATATCTATGCTCCATTGGTAACACCGGGATTTTTCGATGCGCACACGCACATACCATTCATCGGATCAAGGTCGAAAGAATTTCTGATGAGATCAAGAGGAAAAACCTACATCGAAATCTTACAAGCAGGTGGAGGGATACACTACACATCAAAACTTGTAAGAAACGCAACAGAAGATGAATTATTTAACGTTGCTAAAACATATATAAACAAACTAACTTCCCACGGTGTTGTTGGAATAGAGTGTAAAAGTGGATACGGACTTGACACTGAAAATGAGCTTAAACAATTGAGAGTTATAAACAGATTAAAAAACGAAATGCCTAACAAAATCGCAAGTACCTTCCTAGGGCTTCACGCTAAACCGGCAACTGATAGTGGAAAGTCGGTAGAGGAGTACGTAAGTGAAATGAAAAATCTACTTGAAACGATAAAAAGTCAATCACTTGCCGATTACGTTGATGCATTTATCGATAAAGGCGTTTACTTACCAAGCGATGTGGAAGATTTCTTTGCCAAAGCCAGAGAGCTTGGATTTAAAATCAGACTCCATGCAGATGAGATAGAGAACGTTGGTGCATCCATCTTTGGTGTAAAGATAAATGCGATAAGTGTGGATCATGTATTAAAAATAACTGACGAAGATATAGATATCCTTTCAAAGAGCGATACGATGGTCACACTGATGCCATCCACGAGCTTTTACCTTGGTGAAATCTATGCACCGGCAAGAAAATTGATAGATGCAGGAATTGGTGTAGCACTCGGTTCTGACTTCAACCCTGGTTCATCCCCAATATACTCGCCAGCTTTCGTCATGCACCTTGCCATCAGATTTTTAAAAATGGAACCGGAAGAAGTATTGAATGCTTACACAGTAAACAGCGCATACGTACTTGGTTACGAATCGGGAATTATCAAACCGGGCTATCCAGCCGACTTGGTACTTTGGAAAACATCAGAATTTCTTGATATACCTTACATGTTCCAGGAAAACTTCGTTGAACATGTCTTCATAGACGGAAGGATGGTCGTCTAAAAAGTGAAGAAAACGGATATAATTATCATCGTTGTGGTGATTTTATTCTCTCTTGGAGGTATTTTGTTTAGTAAAGTTGTGAAAATTAATTCAAATAGTAAAGAAATCGTTGTAAGGATATCCGGACAGCAAGTATACAAATTTTCTGAACCTGGAGAATGGAAAATCGAAGACAAAAGTGGAAAATACATAACGACGTTACATTACGACGGTCAATTCATATGGGTTACAGACTCAAATTGTCCCGATAAGATATGCGAAAAGACCGGAAAAGTTGGACCAGGAGGAAGTATAATATGCGTTCCGAACAGAACGATAATACAATTTCAACAGAAACAAAAGAAGGAAACAAACAAGCAGGTAGACGTCGAAACGTGGTAGTATTTGGTCTCTTTATCGCTTTAAGTAGCGTAGTGTACGTTGTCGAGGGACTAATACCATTCCCCGTACCAGGTGGTAAGTGGGGATTTTCAAACTTTTTGGTCTTGTATCTTTCCTACTACGAAGGTCTCTCGGATGCTTTGTTACTTGCAACTTCAAAATCCATACTTGGTTCGATACTATCAGGCACATTTCTAACACCAGGTTTTTTAATGGGCTTCTTTGGAAGCTTAAGTGCAGCGTTCTTTCAAAGCATTATTTCAAGAACAGGCATATTTGGCATCGTTGGGATAAGTATCATTGGTATGGTGGCAAATAACTTGGCACAATTTCTTATTGGAAGTATCATCATAGATTCATCAGCGATCTATGGTCTTTTACCTATCGTAATGTTTCTTGGCACATTCTCAGCGATAGCTAACTCGTACCTTGCAAAACAAACAAGCATTATACGAAATATGGAAT
>CAZOAS010000040.1:0-12165 GCA_964577745.1 uncultured Fervidobacterium sp. | reverse complement strand
TTTGCCAAAGCAACGATAACAGTTGCTGTGTGGAGTTGGAACGTTGATAATTATAAGAAATTAGCCGCAGAATTTAACAAATATTATCCAGATATACAAGTGAATTTCATTGTAAATGAGCCAGATGTTAATGGTTTTCTAACGGCACGTGCGGCAGCTAAGAAGGCATTACCTGATGTTGTCGCAGAGTCATGGGAACCACTAGCTTATCCAGTTTCGCAAGGATGGGTTTATCCACTTGATGAGTTCTTTAAAGATGACCCTTATATTCAGTATGTTCCACAGAGTGTCCGTAACGCATTTAAATATAACAATAAGACGTATGCTCTCGGTGAGCGCTTGCACTTTGAGACGATTGTTTTGAATCTGGAGTTATTAAAGAAGTTAAATCTTCAGAGACCAGATTATACATGGACTGTTGACCAATTCAAAAATTATGCAAGAAGGGCAACAACAAAAGATTACTCTGGAATTAATCAATTGTGGGAATTCGACACGTTCATGGCGGCTGTGTTGAGTAACAAGACAACTTTCTGGAGTTTTGATCCAGTGAAGTGGGAATTTGACCTTGTAAATGGTGGATGGATACCAGCGATAACTCTTCAAAAAGAGTTGAAATCAATTCCGGGACTTGTTTCTGATGATCTCATAAACCAAGATCTGAGAAATCAAAACCAGTTGGATGACTATCAAAAGAAGTTTGGAAAAGATGCTGATGCGTTCAGGGAATCTAAAGTATTGATGGGATTTGAAGCAACATATGATTGGAGTTGGCTTAAAAGTGTACCGTGGAATTTTGATATGTATCCGTTACCTCAGGATCCAAAAATTGGTCTAAGAATTCCTGTACATATAAATTACACATTTGTGTCATCAACAACGAAATATCCAAAAGAAGCTTTCCTTTTTGCCAGATTTCTTACGTACGATCCACGTGGTGTTATAGCAAGGTTAAAAATATTCGAAGACCAGGGGGTTGAGAAAACAACAGGAAGACTCAATGATTGGTTCATTCCAGCAACGATGCATCCAGATGTTGTGAAATATTTTGGAACCTTGAAAATACCAGATGGTATAAAATACATGCATAAAAACTTAGACAAAACTGTTCGTGTTGATATGTGGAAAGTCGTACCCGGTTGGTTTGAAGCCATATGGGATGTTATATTCCCAGTTAACGAAAAGATAAGACGTGGTGAAGCACAGCCAAGTGCTGTTGCTGCTGAAACTCAAGAAAAGGCAAATAAGGTTATTAAGGAATCTTGGGCAGTGTTTGCCAAAAAGCTCTCCGAAGCAGAGAAAAATTTTGAAAAGATTAGAAAGCAGGTCGAAGGTAAGTAATTTTTACCCGAGCTGTGCATTACAACATGCAAAGTTGGAGTTGTAATGCACAGCTTTTATACACAGTTACAAGGTAGAAATACGTTCAAATGGAGGTTGAAACGTGAAAAGATTGATTTTTATTTCGTTGTTAGTTTTCTTGATAGTCGTTCTTTTTCTATCTTCGTTTTATTTATTAGGAAAAAGTGAATATACAAGATTGAATTCGAAACTTCAAAATTATAAGAAGGCGGATATCTCTGAGGATTCTGCTGAAATTTCGTCGGTACTTTCTAATCTGTACAAAAAACGTTACGGTGATGTTTTGAAATACGCTCAGATTTTTAATATCAACAAAGATATAGATATCGATGAAGATTACACCTTCTCGTTCGAAAGTGATAAGAGTGGAAAGTTCAATGTTGTAGTTAGTTTTAGATATCTTTCTCAAACAAGCGCAAATGCATCCCTGGAAATTGAGTTTAATAGAAAGCAACGTTATCAAGTTATCCTTGATAATTTCGTGTATTATGATTTTTCAGAGAAACAATACGATAGGTACGGTAACGAAATCGTTCCAGAACAGTACGCTGTAAATGGTACCATTTATAGTTTCTTTAAAGACGGGCGAAGGATTTCAAGTGAACCGATTGTTCTGGATTTGAAAGTTGGTAAGAACGAATTGAAAATTAAAAATCTTAGGAAAGCGATAAGAATCGAAAGTATCGCATTCGTACCGATACAAGAAATTAAAACCCTTGTTTCTTACAGTGATTACAAAAATGAGAAATTAAAGCTTGGAGACAAAGATGCTTCTGATTTCATTCTCGTTGAAGCTGAGGATGTTTTTGCTAAAAATGATTTTCTTGCTGGTATATCGAATATACAAAGTGCCCAAGTTAGTCCTTACGAAGTGCTTAAGAGAAAAATCAATATTGTTGATGAGAATACATTTAAAACCCCTGGTCAGGAACTGTTCTGGATTGTGCATATTGATAAACCGGGAATTTACAAAATAGGCTTTAGATATCAACAATCAACACGACAGGGTATTCCTGTTTTTCGTAATTTGTACATAGATGGCACCTTACCTTTCAAGGAATTCAATAATTTACCATTTGAATATACATCTTACGCTTGGAAAGATAAAGTCTTGCCTTATGAGGTCTATCTCGATAAAGGTTACCACGTACTGTCTTTGGAAGTATCAACTGGTATATACGAAAATTTGATCGAAGAACTTCAAAGTATTGTTAGGAGAGTACAGAGTATAGGTCTTGATATTCAAAAACTCGTTGGAAATAACCTCGACCCAAACAGAACGTGGGATATCGAAAAGTATATGCCCGGTGTGTTGAAGGAATTAAGGGATATCTCACTTAAGTTAAGAAAAAAATACACAAGTTTACTCGGTATTGTTGGTCAACAAGGACGTTCTTCTATATCCGACTTGATTGTTGCTGCGGATCTTATCGATAAGATTCTCAAGAAGCCTGAAAAGTTACCATTTTTCCTCGATGAGTTAAGTGGTGGTGCTTCGTCTGTAGCGCAAAGGCTATCTGAGTTATCTATGAGACTGAAAGAACAACCGATGGGTATAGATAAGATCTATATCTTCCAAGGTAATCTTCCAAGTACTCTCCAGAGTGTTAACACTGGCTTTATAACGATGTACGAAGAGGTAGAGAAGCTTTGGCTTTCACTTTTCAATAAAAATCAAGATTATTCAGTTTTTGAGAAAACCGATGTACGTGCTTTGCGTATATGGGTAAATAGACCTGTTCAATACGTTGAAACATTGCAATACCTTATTGATACTGATTTTACTAAAAAGACAGGTATTCCTGTTATACTCTCATTGATGCCAAATGAGCAAAAGCTTATATTAGCTGCATCTTCAGGTAATGTACCCGATATAGCTTTGAGTATCAGTAACTGGATTCCTTTCGAACTTGCAATCAGAAAGGCCTTGTATCCACTTTCGGATTTTCCTGACTTTTTCGAAGTTGTTTCTAAGGATTATAATATCGAAACACTGTTACCTATGGTGATAGAAGATAAAGTATACGGTGTCACAGAAACTCAAAATTTCTATGTGTTGTTTTATCGAAAGGATATAATTTCGAACCTCGATATTCCGTTACCTAATACTTGGGATGATGTGAAGAAGATACTTCCTGAGCTGCAAAGAAGAGGAATGAACTTTTTCATACCGATGTGCGAACAGACCACAAAGTACTTCAATACCACCGCTCCTTTCTTCTTCCAAAACGATGCAAAGTTGTATTCACGAGATGGATTAAAGGCTGCGTTGAATGAAGAGAATTCTGTAAAAGCATTTGAATTGATGACAGACCTTTTCTCTGTGTACGGTATGCCTGAACAAGTTGCAAATTTTTACAATTCGTTCCGTTACGGGAGGATACCAATCGGTGTTGGTGATTTTGGACTGTACGTTGTGCTTTCAAACGCCGCTGATGAGTTATATGGTGTATGGGATATCGCCCTCTCTCCCGGTGTAGTAAGTGCAGAAGGTGTGGTAAAACGTTATCAAGTGTCCGGAGACCGTGCAGATGTGGTGTTCGCAAATTCTGATAAAAAAGAGAAAGCCTGGATCTTCTTAAAATGGTGGCTTTCGAAAGAAACACAAGTTAAATTTGCACGTACGCTTGTCAATAGATACGGTCCAACGTACCTTTGGAATACAGCAAATGTTAACGCTTTCAAAGAACTAGATTTCATAGATGAGAGACACAAGAAAGTAATTTTAAATCAGTGGAAATGGATAAGGGAAGTGCAAAGACATCCGGGTGGTTATATGACAGAGAGGGAAGTTAGTAACATATGGAATAGAGTAGTTGTAGAGGGTTATCCACTTAGAACATCAATAGACAGGTCAGTAATTATAGTTAACAGGGAGCTTGAGAGAAAGTTAACCGAATTTGGTTATATAAAAGAAGGAAAACCTGTTAAACCATACAAAATGTACGCTAATATGGAAGAATTCGTTAAAGAAAATCTTGGGGCAAGAGCATCAGTTGTTTTGGATAATCAACGAAAGCTTTGGGGTGATACATATGGTAACTAAAATTCCGAAAAGACGCTCAAATCATTGGCTTCTTTTATCACCTTATCTAACACTTTTTACAATATTCATCGTCTTACCAGTTGCAGTTGCAATATTTCTTTCGTTTACTTACTTCAATGCCATCGAAAAACCAAGATGGATAGGCATTCAGAATTACATCACTTTATTAACAAGAGATGATATCTTCATGCAAAAAGTTTTGCCAAATACTATCAAATACGCTCTTATAGTAGGTGTTGGCGGATATATACTCTCATTTATACTTGCTTGGCTTGTTGCTCAACTTACCAAGGTACCACGAACGATTTTTGCACTTATATTATACTCACCTTCTCTAACCGCCGGTGTAACGATGAGCGTTGTCTGGCGCGTGTTGTTCAACGGTGACCAGCAAGGTTATCTTAATGCACTATTACTGAACCTTGGGTTGATAGATAAACCTGTGCAGTGGTTACAGTCTCCTCAACACCTTATGGATATTATGATTATCGTCTCATTGTGGAGTAGTATGGGTGTTGGATTTCTTGCTATGCTTGCTGGTATATTGAATATCGATGAACAGTTGTACGAAGCGGCTTATATAGATGGGATAAAAAACAGATTGCAAGAGATTATATACGTTACAATTCCGGCTATGAAACCGCAGATGCTCTTTGGTGCGGTTATGTCGATAGTTAACACATTTACGTCGGCTGGTATTGGTGTTGCATTATCTGGTTCTAATCCAACACCGCAGTACGCAGGTCAATTGATAGTTAACCACATCGAAGATTATGGATTTTTACGTTACGAAATGGGATACGCCGCAGCTCTGTCTGTTGTTTTGTTACTTATAATCTGGTTTTTCTCACGAGTAGCATGGCGTTTGTTTGGTGAAAGGTAGGGATCGTTGATGGCTAAGTTTACGACTAAAACAAATCCAAGGTACTTTCACAAAAGTCAATTGAAGTTCTATTTCATACTGGCACCTATCGCTCTATTTATGATGTTGCCGATAATCTTTATCTTTTCGCAAGCTTTTAAACCTCTCGATGAGTTGTTCTTATATCCACCAAGGTTCTTTGTGAGAAGACCAACACTTGATAATTTTTACCAGCTTTTCGCTTTGACAAGAACATCGAATATACCAGTGAGTAGGTATCTTATGAACAGTATACTCACGGCATTTTTCACCGTACTTTTCACGATAATCATATCTGTCTTTGCAGGTTACACACTTTCCAAGAAACATTTCAAGGCTAAGGGAGTAATCTTCACTATTAATAACCTTGCTCTTATGTTTGTTCCAATAGCAGTTATCATACCAAGATATTTTATAGTTCAAAGTCTCGGTCTAATCGATACTTTCATAATAAATATTCTGTCTTTGCTTGCCATGCCTATAGGTGTCTTCCTTGTGAAGCAATTCATAGACCAGATACCAGATGCACTCATCGATGCTGCTCTGGTTGATGGAGCAAACGATTTTCATATAATATTCAACATCATAATTCCTCTTCTAAAGCCAGCGATTTCCACAGTTGGAATTCTCGCTTTCCAAGTTGCATGGAACAGTGCCGAAGCATCAACATATTATATAAGTAACGAAAATCTCAGAACTTTCGCATTTTACGTATCAAACCTGACTCAGGCAACGGGAAATACGATAGCTGGTCAAGGAATCTCTGCAGCAGCTGGTTTAATAATGTTTGTACCGAATTTGATATTGTTCATCGTTATGCAATCAAGAGTTATGAATACGATGGCTTACAGTGGACTGAAGTAGTAGGTCAGAGCAATGGAAGGTGATATAGGAAATGAAAGCTAAACTCTTTTTGTCTTTTTTAATTTCTGTGTGCTTTTTGTCCATAGTATTCGGTGTAGATAGTACGTTCTTAACTTACACATTGACTGGTAATAACAATTGGAAGATTACACAAGATGCTTATCTTGTAAGCGAGGTATTGTTTAAAGATTTTGACCTTTACTATCCTGAGGATTTATTTATCAAAGGTTCAAAGATGTACATCGTTGATTCAGGTAACGCCCGTATCGTTGTTTTGGATATGAACACAATGGAAATCAGTACTGTAGGCGATATGGCGTTGTGGCAACCAACAGGTATATTCGTAACCGATGAATACATATACGTTGCTGATCCGGGAAGTTCGGAAGTAGTCGTTTTTACACTTACAGGTGAGGAAGTTAAAAGAATAGGTCGACCAACAAATCCGCTTTTTGGTGAAACTGCAAATTATAAGCCAAAGAAACTGGTTGTGGATAAGAGAGGTAATTTGTACGTCGTTAGTGAAGGGACTTTTGAAGGGATAATACAACTCGATAAAGATGGGCAGTTCCTTGGATATTTCGGTAGTAATACCGTCGGTTTGACATTCTTGGATAAATTCATAGATCTATTTTACACAAAAGAGCAGAAGGCGAAGTTGTTGAACAGAATTCCAAAACCATATACGAATATCACAATCGATGACAAAGGTTTGATATACACCGTAACACAAAAGGAATTTGGTAATGCGATAAAAAGGCACAATACTATCGGTATAAACATACTGTCGGCTTCTCGTGATAGAAGAATGGTCGATGAGGATAATTTTGTCGATATCGCTGTTGACAAGGATGGAAGGATGTACGCACTAACGGAAACTGGTTTGATTTATGAATACGATCAAGAGGGTAACCTTATCTTTTCTTTTGGTGGACGTGCAATAGCAACAGAGCGAAATGGACTCTTCTCTGTAGCAGTAGCTATATCGGTGGACGAAACTGGAAATCTTTACGTTCTTGATAGAGAGAGAGGGCTTGTCCACGTTTTTGTACCAACAGAGTATGCGAATATATTACACAAAGCACTTAATCTTTATGAACAAGGCAAGTATGTAGAGAGTAAAAAATACTGGGAACAGGTCATGACTTACGATGGCTATTCAAAAATTGCACATCATGGATTAGGTAAAGCGTATTTCCAAGAGGGAAATTACAGCAAAGCAGCACTCCACTTTAAAGAAGCCTTTTCACGCAGAGATTACTCTGATGCGTTTTGGGAACTGAGGAATATGTTTTTACAAAAACATATGGGATTGATACTCTTTACTTTTTTATTGATTATCATTTTATTCGTACTCATCGATTGGCTCTCAAGAACAGGGAAACTTAGCGTAAAGGTAAAGGTAAAATCAAAGCTCATTTCAGATATTTTGTACATGAAAAATATCCTAAGACATCCGTTAGATACGTTTTACTATATCCAGAAGAAAAGACACGGTTCTGTGTTATCCGCTTCGATTATTTACTTGTTATTCTTGATTGTTGTTCTGATTGATTACTTTGGTAGAAGTTTCATATTCAACTTGAACGTACATGAGAGAAGTGTAGGATTTGTTCTTTTAACCGCAGCGGCACCTGTTGGACTGTGGGTTCTATCGAATTGGCTTGTGAGTTCCATCAACGATGGAAAAGGAACGTTAAGAGATATATACATCTTCACCGCTTACACGTTCGCTCCATACATACTTTTTCAACCGTTGGTCATTTTAAGTACCTATATACTCACATATAATGAGACGTTCTTAATTGACTTTGCGTCTTTGGTAATCATTTCATGGGTTGGCGTGTTACTTTTCACTGGTGTGAAAGAGATACACGATTACAACATCAGAAATACAATAAAAAGTATTTTACTCACGCTTGGTTGGATATTTGTGATGATTTTAATATATTCCATAGTGTACATGTTGTGGGATCAACTAACGGAAACAGTTTTTGGTATCGTTCAGGAGGTGTTGTATCGTGTCAGAATTTCAAGGTAAATACAAATTTTTAATCATTACGATATACTTGCTCGTTAGCTATCTAACCTTTTCTCAAACGATTGGAAATGAATTCTTATCGAATAGATTTACACGACCGGAAAGGTACGTAGATGTATCTTCTCCATTTACATTGGAAGGTTACACGAAGATAGGTGAATCAAGCACCTTGGAATTATGGATAGATTTGAAAACGACATCGTTGAGAGTTGTTGATAAGAGAAGCAGATACATCTGGGGCGATGTGATAACAACGCATGAAGCATATTCTGAAATGAACGACACGTGGAAGGCGATAGCAAAGTCGATAATTTTAATTGAATACTTTGATGACCGTGGTATTTCGAATGTGATTGGAAGTGCCGATGAAACTGTTGAAAAGAGCTATACTAAGGTTAAAGATGGTATAGAGTTTAGATTCAATTTCAAGAAAGTAGATATATCTTTTCTATTGAGTGTAAGAGTTAGTGAAGACAGAATTGTTTTTCAATTGAAGAACGGTACAATAAAGGAATCAGGAAATTACACGTTGGCTTCTGTTATCTTTGCTCCATTCCTTGGAAGTACAGTTTCAAATGAGATAGATGGATATGTGTTTGTACCAGACGGTCCAGGTGCGCTTATCAGGTTTTCAAAACCTGCTCATTATCTAAATTGGTTTGAAAAGAGGGTATACGGTAAAGATTACGGTATAGACAACTTAGCCTCTGTGAACGACCTTCGTTCGAAAAGACCGAATGATTTCTTAAGGGAAGAACCTTCAATACTCACACCAGTTTTTGGGATAGTTCACGGTGTCAAAAAGAATGCTATATTCGGTGTTGTGACATCCGGTAAAGAGTACTCTTCTATCATCGCTTATCCGAGTGGTATACTAAGCTTTTACAACTGGTCTTCAGCAAAATTTCTATACCGCCAAAAATACCTTCAACCAACAAGTCGAAGTGGTGCAGGTATACAAGTTGCTCAGAAAGATATGAATAAATTTGATGCAGAACTTGAAATATCGTTTTTAACAGGTAGCGATGCAGATTATGTTGGAATGGCAAAGTATTATAGAGATAACTATCTCAAACACATATTGTCGAAAAAAATCGTCGGTAACGATGTACCTATAGCAATTTCTCTGATCGGTTCGGACATCGAAAAGAGAGTGATCGGTTATCGTACCATCCCGATAACCACGTTTAAGCAGATGGAAAAGATAGTTAGTGAACTGAAAAGTTCAGGAGTGGGCAATTTGAAAGTGATAATAAGCGGCTGGCAAAAAGGTGGTATTCATGGCAACAAGATAAGTAAGTTTTCTTTTGAAGATAGTTTGGGTGATTTGGACGATTTGATGAATCTTTTAAAGAATTCTAAGAAAGATGGTTACGATGTATATTTATTGGATAATGTGACAAAAGTTACCGAAAAACAGATTAATTTGAAAAAGGAAGTTGGGATAAACCTATCTCAATCGGTTATATACGAAGATAGAGATAATAGGGAACTCTGGCTTTACAGAAGTTATTATACAAATATCGTCCTTGCAAGCCAGTACGTTTTTGAGAAAATCACAAAACTTACTGAAAAGGGAATTCAAAATTTCGCACTTAACGAATATGGTTCGAAATTGTACGGTGATTTGAAATATGGACATGAATTCTTTAGAAGTGATGCGTTGAAACTTGTTGAAAAGACACTTGAGGGCATTAGAAAAAAGGTAAATAGTTTATATCTTTCAAATCCAAACGATTACACATGGAAATATGTAGATGGTATCTTGGATATTCCTATGAATTGTAGTCAATACCTCTTTGAAACGGACACCGTACCATTTTTACAAATCGTTTTGAGTGGTAGTATAGATTACTTCGCACCTTACGTAAATAATAGTTTCTTTTCAAGAATCGATATACTCAAAATGATTGAATACGGTGCATTACCCTCTTTCCTATTAACATGGGTTGATAACTATCTGATAAAGAAAACTCCGTTATGGGACTATCCATCAACAAAATACGGAGACTGGAAAATAAAAATTATCGAAACTTACAAGGAAGTTAGTGATGCTCTGAAAAATGTACGTGGTGCAAAGATAGTGGATAGGTTTGTTATCGAACCTGGAATAGTCGTGGTAAGTTACGATAATGGGAAATCTATAGTTGTAAATTACACACCCAAAACTTACGTTCTCAACGAACAGAAAATTAAACCACAATCGTGGATTGTTACAAATTTAAATTCTATAAACCTTGGAGTTGGTCGAAAATGAGCAAGAAGAGTCGTATGAAAAAAGCTTTGCTTGGGTATTTGTATATCTCACCATGGATAATTGGCTTCTTAATATTTACAGCCTATCCGTTTTTCTATTCGTTGTATCTGAGCTTTTTCAACGTGAACTTCACAGTTGAAGGTATAAAGGCAACGTTCGTTGGTTTGAAACATTACATATACGCGTTCAAAACGGATCCATCGTTTCCAATAAACTTTTGGAACACATTGTTGAGTATTGTACTATCAACACCTTTAATCCTTGTGTTTTCGCTCGTTGTAGCGATATTGCTGAATAACAAATTAAAAGCAAGGGCGTTTTTCAGGCTTTTGTATTTCCTTCCTGTGGTTATAATAAGTGGACCTGTTATATCTGAACTTGTTGCGAACAACGCAGCTCAAATAGTTGATCCAAGGAAGTATTTTATATACAACTTCTTTACACTCCTTCCAAATACTGTAAGTTATCCGTTTATCTATATGTTCAACAACTTAGTGCTTATACTGTGGTTTTCAGGTGTGCAAATACTATTTTTCTTGGCAGGGCTTCAGAAAATTAGTGGAAGTATCTATGAGGCAGCAAAGATAGATGGAGCAAACAGTTGGGTGATATTTTGGAAGATAACGTTGCCATTGATAAAACCGTTTGTATTGATAAACGCCATTTACACGATTGTTGATCTTGCTTCATTTGCAAATAATCCTGTGAATACAAGTATAACTCAGAGGATGTTCGATATAGATAAACCATATTCTTACTCATCTGCATTGTCTTGGATTTACTTTATCGCCGTGATGATTATAATAGGAGTTGCTTTCTTGCTTTTAAAAGAAGGGAGGAAGAATAAGTGAACAAAATAAAGAATTTCAAAACAAGTTTTTACTATAGATATTTGAAGGCTCCATCAACGAAGTTCATTATATATTTTATTCTTATAGGCGTTGGATACGCTTACCTTTATCCATTGCTTTACATGATAACAACCTCATTTATGAGCGTTGAGGATCTTGTAAATCCAACGGTTAATTGGATTCCAACGAAAATTACGTTTGATAATTTTGCAAGAGCTTGGAAAGTACTCGAAGCCACGAAATCTTTGTTGAACAGTGCTTACATGTCAACTATTCCTGCACTCTTCCAAACTTTTATCACAGCCCTGATAGCTTACGGATTATCTCGTTTTGAATTCCCATTGAAAAGGTTCTGGATCGTACTCATGCTTGCGACGTTTTTGATACCGTCACAGGTCACGCTTGTTACAAAGTACATGTTGTTCAGTAGGTTAAATCTCACAGGTACACCATTTGTAAGTTTTCTTCCGTCGTTAACAGGGCAAGGTATAAGGAGTGCGATTTTCATACTTTTGTACTATAACTTCTTCAACATGTTACCAAAAACGTTTGATGAAGCAGCAGAGCTTGACGGTGCAAACTCTTTGCAGATATTTTTCAGGATAGTCTTTCCGCTCTCAATACCTGCGATGGTGACAACATTCATATTTTCCTTGGTATGGTATTGGAACGAAACACTATTGACTGGACTTCTATTGGGAAATAATATAAAGACTATTCCAATTGCTTTGCGTGACTTTGTATCTAAATATGCTGTAATGTTCCCAACAGCTGATGGTAGTGCAGCTAATAGAATAAACGAAGGGATAAGGATGTCAGCAACGTTGATTACTATTCTTCCGT
>CAZOAS010000039.1:0-12245 GCA_964577745.1 uncultured Fervidobacterium sp. | reverse complement strand
CGAAAGGACTCAATTTCATGATACAATGTTCAAAATTAAGCTATTCCTATTATTTAGACCAAAAACCAAATTGTTTCGTTCAAAATAGATAATAAAAATTTAGCTCCAAGTTGGGAAATTGATATTTCCATAACTTGGAGCTAAAGGCAAAAAATATCCCTTTATTTCTTACTCCATAGCTTTCTTACTCTTCCAAATATCCCTTACGTATTCTTCTATCGTTCTGTCACTGGAGAATTTTCCACTTCTGGCTATGTTCAAGAGTGATTTTTTGTTCCATTCTGTTTGATTTAAGTACAACTCATCGACTTTCTTGTGTGTCTTTTCGTACGAATCAAAGTCTGCAAGTAAGAAGTATTGATCCGGCATCGGTGCGTATTTTCCGTACAAGAGTGTTTCGTAGATGTCAACGAACAATTCTGGATTGTCTTGATTGAAATACCCGCCTTTTATCATATCAAGCACTTTTCTGATTTTTTCGTTTTCAAGGTAAATACCAAATGGGTTGTATATACCTTTTCTTCTTGCCTCTTCTATTTCTTCTGCTTTCAGTCCGAAGATGAATATGTTCTCTTCTCCAACTTCTTCGAGCATCTCAACGTTTGCACCATCCAATGTACCAAGCGTTAATGCACCGTTTATCATGAATTTCATGTTACCAGTACCGGATGCTTCCGTTCCTGCGGTTGAGATTTGTTCACTGATATTTGCTGCTGGAATGATTATCTGTGCTGCCGATACGTTGTAATTTGGTACAAATACGACTTTCAGTTGCTTGCTTACCACCGGGTCGTTGTTAACTACATCGGCAACACTGTTTATGAGCTTTATAATTAACTTCGCCATCCTGTAACCAGGTGCGGATTTTCCAGCGAATATAAACGTCCTTGGTACGTTGAGGTTTTTCCCTTCTTTTATTTCATTGTACAAATGGATTATATGTAATACATTCAAAAGTTGTCTTTTGTATTCGTGAATTCTCTTTACTTGTATGTCAAACAACGTTGTCGGGTCGAGTACAACATCCATCTTTTCTTTCACGTATTTTGCGAGTCTTTCTTTGTTCCACATCTTTGCTTGAGCAAGTCTTTCAAGGAATTGACTATCATCCAAGAATGCTTCCAATTTTTTCAGTTCATAAAGATCTGTGATCCACCCATCACCGATACTTTCGGTTATGAGTCTAGCAAGTGGTGGGTTACATTCCAAAAGCCACCTTCGTTGTGTAACACCGTTCGTTTTGTTGTTGAACCTTTCTGGGTACATCTCGTAAAAATCTTTCAATACGCTCTTTTTGAGTATATCCGTATGTAATTCCGAAACACCGTTGATTGAGAACGAAGCGATAGATGAGAGGTTTGCCATCCTGACTTTCTTTATATTTCCTTCCTCAAATACAGACATATCGATAATCTTTTTCAAATCACCGTTGAACTTTTCACCAACTTCTTTCAAAAATCTTGCATTGATTTCTTCGATTATCTGATAATGCCTTGGCAACATATTTTGAAGTAATGGGGCTTCCCACTTTTCGAGAGCTTCTGGCATGACTGTATGGTTTGTATATGCTATCGTGTTTTTGACTATATTCCACGCTTCATCCCATCCGTAACCTTCTTCATCGAGCAATATCCTCATCAGCTCGGGTACGGCAAGTGCTGGGTGTGTATCGTTCAGTTGTATAACTTCACTTTCGTGGAGATTATCCAATTTATCTCCAAAGCGTTTCTTGTGCCTTCTGATTATATCTTGCAAAGCTGCGCTAACAAAGAAGTACTCTTGCTTGAGTCTCAATTCCCTTCCTTGGTAGAATGCATCATTAGGGTAAAGTACCTTACAGAGTGTTTCTGCAAGATTCTTTTCGTAAACTGCTTTTTCGTAATTACCTTTCTCAAATTCATTGAAATTGAATTCGTTAACCGCCTTTGGATGCCACAATCTAAGTACAGAAACTATATCACTGTTGTAACCGGTGATATAGATATCGTATGGAATAGCCAATATCTCGTATGTATCAACCCATCTAAATCTCAAATTACCGTTTTCATCTGTATAAGGTTCACTTCTCCCAAAAAATCTAACCTTTACCGCTTCTTCCGGCTTTGGAAATTCCCATGGATATCCATTCTTCAGCCAGTCATCTGGGAGTTCTTTTTGGAATCCATTTTCGATAGCTTGTTTAAAAAGACCGTACTGATACCTTATCGTGTATCCGTAAGAAAGGTAACCGAGGGTGGCTAAGGAATCGAGAAAACAAGCGGCAAGTCTTCCAAGTCCACCGTTACCAAGCGCCGCATCTTCTTCCAAAAGCGCAATTTCGTCGAGAGATACGTTGTATTTATTCAAAAGTTCTTTAACTTCATCTTCCGCTTTCAAGTTCAAGATATTGTTGTACAAGAGCCTTCCTATCAAAAATTCCATCGATAGGTAATTAACTATCCTCAGATCTTTCTTTTTATAAATTACCTCTTCTGTGTTGAGCCATTTATCGGCGATTAAGTCTCTAACAGAGTAAGAAAGTGCAAAAAACTTCTGGAGCAACGTGGAGTACTCTGTTTTTTCCGCCAAGGAATGATGCATGTGGTACTTAAATTGCGTTGATAAGTCTAGTTTTTTGCTATTTCTTGCCACCGTCCGCACCCCTTTTCTAAAACTTCAGAACCGTTTCCAACAAAAACCCATCTTAAAGTTTACACTAAGTTTCGAAAAATGTCAAATACTCAAGAAATAATGAATATACTCTTGAATTCTTAACTTTTAGGCGATTAAATGCTATTTTGAAAGGTTAATGCCTCCTAATCAGTTCATTTATAATTTCGCTCCATTCAATATCTCTTGCCGACAACAGTACCGTGAGGTGGTACATCAAATCGGCTAATTCGTATATCAAATGCTGTCTGTCGTCTCCCATGGCTGCCAATACAACTTCGACACTTTCTTCACCGAGTTTTTTGGCAATTTTTTCGATACCGTCTTTGAACAATTTCGCTGTGTAAGAACCTTCCGGTAATTTCTCTTTCCTATCATCGACAAGTTGTTTTAATTCGAGTAAGAACTGTAAATTCTCTTGGTCGGTTTTTACGGTGTTCGATTCGTATATCGTGTTGAAAAAGCACGTTCTATTACCAGTGTGACATGCGACTTTCTCTTTAGGAAAATCAACTAAATAAAGTAACGTATCGTTATCGCAATCTTCTATTATCTTAACAACTGGCATCGTGTTTCCAGATTCTTCGCCTTTCTTCCATATCTTATTTCTTGACCTTGAGTAAAAGTGTGCGTATCCGGTCTGTTTTGTTAGTTCTATAGCTTCTTGATTTGCATACGCAAGCATCAAAACTTCTTTTGTATTTATCTCTTGAACGATTACAGGTTTTAACTCCATATTCCATCTCTCCTTTCAGCCTAATCTAATTTAATCTAACTTGTACACCATTTTCCTTTAAAAATCTTTTCAATTTCGGGATATCTATTTGACCAAAATGGAATGTTGATGCTGCAAGGGCTGCATCTGCACCGGCTAAGAATGCATCTAAGAAATGTTCCATCCTACCTGCTCCGCCTGATACAATTACCGGAAGATTTGTCAGTGATTTTGCAATTCTTATAGTTTCTATATCGTACCCTTCTTGCATACCATCTTTGTCTATACTTGTGATAAGCAATTCGCCAGCACCACGTTTTTGCATCTCAACTAAATGCGATTCAAATGTTATACCCGTTCTCTTTCGCCCCGATACAGTGAAGACTTCGTAACCGATTTCTGTCTTTTTCACATCGATAGCCACAACAACGGCTTGTGAACCGAAACGATCCGCAATTTGTGTTATTAACTGTGGATTTTCAACCGCCGCTGAGTTGACACTCACCTTGTCGGCACCTTTGTATATAAGTTCTGAGGCAAGTTCAAGCGAATTTATACCACCACCAACGGTGAATGGAATGTTTATATTCTCCGCTATCTTCTCAACTAATTCAACCAACGTCTTTCTCTTCTCATGCGTGGCTGTGATATCAAGAAAAACCAATTCATCAACTCCAAGTTCAACGTATCTTTTTGCAAGTTCAACTGGGTCTCCACCGTAGATGAGATTTTCAAATTGCCTTCCTTTTACAACAACTTGGTCTTTCACATCAAGACATGCTATTATTCTCTTAGCAAGCATAGTTAATCATCTCCTTTAAACTCACTCTGCCTTCGTAATACGCCCTGCCAACTATCACGCCTTTTACATTCGTTAATCGTTCAGATAATTTTTTAACATTTTCTATGTCTTGTATCGAACCTATCCCACCAGCCACGATTATTTCCAAATCAAAACGCTTTGCTAATTTCTCTGTGAAGGTTAAATCTCTCCCTGAGAGCGTTCCGTCGGCATCGGTATCTGTGTGGATGATTTCTTTTATACCTAAGCTTTTGAGTGTATCGAAAAGATTTGTCATATCGCACTTTTCACCTTCGTTCCAACCGTGCGTCTTGACGGTACCTGAAGAATCGGTATCAAGGGAGAAGACAACATCAACTCCATTTTCGATTATCTTTGCAACACTTTCTGCATCTTTCAAAACCATGCTTGTAATTATCTGCCTTTTGAAACCAAGTTTGAAAAGTTCCATCGAATATTCCTGCGACCTTATCCCACCACCGATTTGTACGCATGACGAAAATCCGTTTCGTGATATCTCTTTAAGCACACTGAGATTTTCATCAGAGTTATCTATTGTTTTCGAAAGGTCTATTATGTGAATCAGTCGAATACCTGCATTTAGAAACTGCTCTATTTTTTTCAAAACACCACTGGTTCCTGCATCGTAAGTTATAACCTGCTCTTTTCTTCCATTCACCATCCGTACGATGTTACCGTTGTAAAGGTCAATAGCTGGGATAACTAACATCTTACCACCTCATTTAAGAGTGCTAATCCATCTTTGTGGCTCTTTTCTGGATGAAATTGTATACCAATCACATTTTCGTACTTCACTATAGCTGGGATAATTTCACCATCGTACTCAGTTTTTGCAACAATCAACTCATCGTCGCAAAGTGCTTTGTAACTATGCACGAAGTAAAAATAACGATTATCGTATTTTGAAAGTTCGCACTTTGAATTGCTATTTTTAACAGATATACTGTTCCATCCGATATGCGGTAACGTCTTTGAGTTCAATTTAACAACTCTGCCTTTCAATATTCCAAGTCCATCGATTTGAGTAAACGAACTTCCAGATTTCACCTCTTCGCTCTTTTCAAAGAGCAATTGCATACCAAGACATATCCCTATCAATTTTCCACCACGTGCCACATGATTTTTTATATATTCATCCAATTTTGTTTCGTACAATTTTTCAATCGCATCTTGGAAATGTCCAACACCTGGTAAAATCAACGTTTCGTACGTTGTATTTGGATATTCTTGGATTATCTCAACACCATCAACGTTTGAACACGAAGATAGTGCTCTGTAAAGGTTCATAACGTTTCCTGGAACTGCTGCGATAAGTCCAATTTTAGTCCTGCTCACATTACTCACATTATCACCCCTTTCGTACTAAACGATACTTCAGACGGTCTTAACGCCATTCTCAGTGATAATGCGACCGATTTGAATGTACATTCGGCGATATGATGGTTGTTTTTACCTTCGATTTTTTTGATGTGAAGTGTTATCGCTGAGTTATTTACAAACGCTCTGAAAAACTCTTCGACAAGTTCCGTTGGAAAATTTCCTATGTACGAAGCGGAGAAATCCACATCGAAATTGAGATACTGCCGTCCTGATAAGTCCACAGAACTTAAGATAAGCGCTTCGTCCATCGGGATAATCGTATAACCGAAACGTGCGACTCTGTTGTAATCGAAAAGGTTTCTAAAAGCTATCCCCAAAACTATCCCCATATCTTCGACTCCGTGGTGCAAATCAACGTGTGTATCGGCTTGAAACTCACTTATATCTATGGATAAACCAGAATACTTTGCGAACGTTTTAAGAAGATGGTCAAAGAAACCTATATTCGTCCCTGCGCTCAAACCACCTGCGTCGTTATCAGCACACAATTTCAGCGTTATTAACGTTTCATTGGTCTGCCTTTTAACCACACAACAATTATCAAATCGTTCTATTTCAAGCATTCTCCCACCACCTTAAACTTCGCTTTTACCTATCAAAGCACTTAACACCAAATCGTTCTCTTCAGATTTGCCGATAGATATCCTTATTCCTTGCTCAAACTTTCTAACTGTGATGTTTTGGCTTTCCAATTTCTCAACGATACGCTTTGCCTCATCGCCCTGTGCCAATATGAAAATAAAATTTGCCTTTGAATCTGTGAGTTTGAAACCGTTTTTCAATAAAATCTCTTTCATTCGCTCACGCTCTTGAACAATCCTTGATGTTCTTTTCTTGAAATAAGCCAGATTTTCGAGCACTGCCAATGCGAGTTGCTGAGAGATGTAAGAAACATTGTAAGGTAACCTGAGGGAGTTATAATACTCAATCAACTCTTCATTTGCCATTATGTATCCAATACGCTGAGCTGCAAGGGAAAAGGCTTTTGAAAATGTGCGAATAACTATCAAATTATCGAATCTATCAAGCAATTCAACGTACGAAACGTTTGAAAATTCATAATATGCTTCGTCGAGCACGATGAGTGCACCCGTTGAAAGTAACCTTTCTATATCCGATTTCTCAAAGAGTTGACCAGTTGGATTATTGGGATTTGGTAAAAACAACACACTACTTTCATCCAAAACATTCGTCAATTCGTCTAAATTCAACTTTTCGTACATCTCACCTATCAAAGGCACGTAATTGAGCTTAACACCAGTTGCTGAAGCAAAGATAGAATAACAACTGTACGTCGGAGGGCATGAGTAAAATTTCATATCCGGGAACATAAGAAAGATATCGTATATTATTTCATCTGCTCCATTACCTATGCTAATTCTTTTCTCAGGTTGACCGGTATAACGTGCTAACGCTTCCAACAACTCATCGCTTGGTGAATCGTAATAAATCTTGAGCTTTCCAGTATCAAGATTTTTGAAAACCTTTTCGAGGATTTCGTCGGGAAAATCGTACGGATTTTCGTTGAGTGCAAGGTATATCTCACTTCGCTTTTCAGGTTCGTACTTTGGTAACTGGCGAAAAATCATTTTCCTTTCCATACTCCCAACTCCTCAAGTCGAATTTGTACTGCCATTGCGTGCGCTTCAAAACCCTCAAGTCTTGCAAGCTTTACATACTGCTCACCAGAACGCACAAGCTCTTGACTGGTAACTTGAGTTATGAACATCTTTTTCACAAAATCACTCACACTTAATCCAGATGAAAACCGTGCCGTTGAGAACGTGGGCAAGACGTGATTTGGACCTATCCCGTAATCTCCGATAGGTTCACTGGAAAAGTTTCCAAGAAATACCGAACCTGCGTTTTTTATCTGCTTTAGTAAAACGTACGGTTCTTGTGTAACAATTTCAAGATGCTCTGGAGCGATTAAATTAGAAAACTCCACCGCTTTTGAAAGGTCATTTACTAAGAGAATGTAACCGTTCTTTTCAAGAGAAGTCTTTGCCCTTGTTCTATTTGGTTCATCGAGCTTTTGAAGATACCTTTCGATATTTTCCTGCACAGCCAAAGCTATTTGTTCAGATGTTGTAATAAGCACACTCATTGCGTCCTCATCGTGTTCAGCTTGAGACATCAAATCCCACGCCAAGAATTGGGGATTTGCACTCTCATCTGCGATGATTAACACCTCACTTGGACCAGCTATGCTATCTATACCACAATCTTCAACGATAAACTTTTTGGCAAGTGCAACATACTTATTACCCGGACCAACGATTTTATCAACCCTTCTTATCGTCTGAGTCCCGTACGCAAGAGAAGCAACCGCATGCGCTCCACCCATTTTGTAAATTTCACTTATCCCAAGTCTTTTGGCAATGTACAATATCATCTCAGAAACGCTTCCATATTCGTTCGGTGGAGTTGCAATCACTATACGCTCAACGCCAGCTATTTTTGCCGGCACTGCACACATCAAAAGTGTTGAAAAATAAACTCCCTTACCCGATGGCACGTAAATGCCCACACTCTCAAGTGGTACATTCATATACCCAAGCAAAGAACCATTTTCCGTTAACATCCACTTATCCGTCTCCAGCTGCAATCTGTGGTAACTCTCCAACCTTGAGATGAAATCATCGACAAGCACTTTGAATTCACCATCTACCTGTGCTTGATTTATCTGTTCTTGCGAAACCTTCAAATCATCGATGGTGAGTTTACACTTTTCGTACCTGTTCACGTACTCAAGCAACGCACTATCACCGTTTTTTCTGATATCTTCGACGATACCTTTAACCAACTCTTCTGTACCTGCAACATCGCTCTTTCGACCTTCGATAAGTTTTAAAATATCTTTGAGTGAAGGATTTTTAATCATCCTCATGCCATCGCCCCCTTTGAGACTAACAATTAGCTATCCAAAACCTTCCAGAGCTTATCGAAGAGAAATTGTAAATCCATTCTTTTAGTTCTGTATGAAACGTTGTTAACACAGACCATAGCCGATATCTTGTACACCTCATCGATTATCGTTAATCCATGCTCTTTCAACGTCCTTCCCGTTTGAACGATATCAACTATCGCATCGGCAAGCCCTACGACAGGTGCAAGTTCCACAGAACCGTTGAGTTTTATAATATCCGCATCGATCGATTTTGAAGAAAGGTACTTTTTGGTACTTATAGGAAACTTTGTGGCAATTTTCGTACGACGTCCGTTGAATTTGAAACCTGGAAAACTTGCAACAACCATACTACAGATACCAAATGGCAATTTCATAGGTTGAATCAATGACAATCCTGACTCAACAATGGAATCAGTACCACAGATACCGATATCGGCTATCCCACTGTACACGTAAACAGGCACATCCAGTGGCTTTACCGAAAGAAGTTCAATATTATTTTCGCTATCCCTAATTAACAACTTTCGATCAGACTTTTCCAAAAACGTATAACCACACCTTTCAAGATGAGAAATACTCTCACTCTCAAGCCTTCCTTTTGCCAAGGCAATTCTAAGCACTACACTTACCTCCCTTCGCTTTTACACCGGTTCTCAACACGGATTTTCGAAAAGAAAGATAGTTCCACCAACTCCATGCAACGATTCATTAACCTTGTACTCCCCACCTGCGGCAACAAGTTTCGAATTTTCCGTATCGTACAGTGCAAACGTCAAACCACAATACTCTTCCGTCGTACGTGCGAGTGAAAAATCAACCTCAACAGTAAGATTTTCAAAAGCACTGAACGTATCAACAACAACTTGCAACTGTTTTCTGTACTCTTCTGCGATTGGAAAATCCTTCCAATCCTCAAGATTTCGTCTCAAAAAACTATTCTTAACAACCTCAACGAGTTTTGAAACATCGATATTCCTCACACTACCAAGAATTTCAAGCTCAGAAAAATCTTTCTTATCGAGCATATCGAAAACTTCCTTCTTAAATTGCACAGGAATATGCTCAGTCAAATCCTCCAAAACCCTTGCATCGCTGATTTCCAAAATAAGATTTGAATTCGAATATTCAGCATACGTACCAACGATAACCTTCATACACTCTATGAGCTCATCCAAACCTCCCGGAATAATCTCAATACCAAGTTCATACCGTGATTTCAAATTACCAAGACTATCCAAAAAATACACATGCCCATCGTACCAAAACCTGGAACTTTCCGGATTATCCCGCACATAATCACAGATAAATTTAGTAAAATCATCCCTCAACTTAAAAATCTCACCAGACTTAACCATAAACGAAACACCGGATAAAACCTCACTCATATCTCTCACACGCTTAATATCACCTTCGATGAATTTCTTAAAATTTCCAGAAACACGGCTATAAAACGCATTAAAAAGCACATCGAAATTCACACTAACACCTCCAAGCGGTAAAATATAAAATAAAAAGGGGCTCATCGTAAGATGAGCCCCTTGTGTTCACTCCACCATCAAAAAGACCCAGGTGGAGTAACACCCGGGGCATTTTGATGGTGATGAAGATTAAGATTTATCGATTGGAATTTATTACGCAAAATGCCTAATTCAAAATCCATACCTACACCTCTAAGACAATAATAGTCCGTTTTGTGAAATTATACCATATAACTGAACATTTTACAATACCCAAAATTTTTCATACATCAAAGCGTGAATCTCTTAACCGATGAATTCAACTTTTCAGCGATATTACCGAGATTTTGTGCTGACTCATTAACAATCTTTGCCGCACGTGATTGTTCCTTAAATTCACCACTAACTTTTTCTATCGTTTCAGCGATAGACGTTATAGAGTTCGTCGCATTTACCATCGCTGAACTCATCTCTTCGGCTGCCGCACTCTGCTCTTGGGCACTTGAAGCCAAAGCTTCTATCATTGAACTGATACCTTCAACTTCTTTGAGTATATTAATAAGACTATTTTTAACTTCTTCAGATTGTCTTGCCGCTTCTTCTATGATTTCGACGCTTTCGTTCGTTGCTCTACTTGCCTTATCGGAACCCTCTTGTATTTCTCTAAGAATCTCGCCTATCTTATTTGTGGAATTTTTACTTTCCTCAGCCAACTTCCTTATCTCATCGGCAACGACCGCAAAACCACGACCTGCTTCTCCTGCCCTTGCTGCCTCTATAGCAGCATTCAAAGCAAGCAAATTAGTCTGCTCAGCTATACTGTTGATAGTATCAACTATCTCCTGGATGTTCTTTGCCTTATCACTCAACTCATTCACCATCTGTGCCGTTACAACAGACTTTTCCTTTGTCTTTAAGATTATATTAGAAATTGAATTCACCGCATTTTCACCCTCTTTAGCCGCTATACTTACTTGAGATGACTTACGTGAAAGCTCTTGAGCGGATTTAGCCACGTGCTGAGCACTTGCCGTAACCTCCTCTATACCACTGTTTACTTCCTCAACAGAAGCGGAAGTATTCTGAACAGCCAAATTTATATCTTCCATCTCTTTTGAAAGTTCACCGATTGTTCTACTCAAATTATCAGATATTCTCAACAACTCTTTTGATGAAACACCTATCACATCAGAATCTTGAGAAATCACTCTGATAATTTCCTTTAGATTATTCTTCATATTATCCAAACTCTTAGCCATCCTTGCTATCTCATCTTCACCGTTAATTGAAAAATCAACATTCAAATTCCCGGTGCCAAACACTTCAATTTTCTCAGCAAGCACCTTTACAGGGTTAGCTATCAAACCACTGACAAAGAAAATCAATAAACCTATAACAACTATTAAAACAACAAAAATCGAAACTATCAAAATTATCGATATTCTAACGCGTTCCATATAAGTATCCTCTGGAACAGTAATCAAAACGCTCCAGTTACTTGCACCTCGCACTGGAGTGTAAAACACGAACTCTCTTTTTCCGGTAGGATTTTTGATAATGCCCTTACCTTGATTATTTTGCTTAATTTCCTCCCAAATTTTTTCAAATCCTTGGAAATTCTTGGAACTTGCGTTCGTGATGTTTAGATTCATTACATATTCGTTATTTTTGTGATAAATAACCTGTCCATTCTTGTCAACTATAATGATATCTCCCATTCCTAATTTTAGTTGCTCAACCAACTTAGCAAGGTACTCAAGATTTACGACGGAACCGAACAAACCCACGGTTTTTCCTTCCGGACTTTTCACAGCACAAGCTATAACGAATATATTTTTACCTGTGCTTTTCGATACAACAGCTTCACTAACATACACGTCTTTACCTTCGTTAACGATTGCGTTGAAATAACTCCTATCTGAAATAGAAGAAACTGCGCCTGTAGTATTAGGTGCTTTACCGTCTGGATATCCTATTAAATACATCAAAAGTTCTTCCCTTTTACTCACTTTTTGTTTAAGCTGATTGTTCACAAGTTCTTCGTACTCACCTGTTTCTAAAGCTTCGATAACCTCATTTTCTTCAGAGAAAACTTTCGCTTCTTTTATCAATCCATTAATCCATCTTTCAACGATCGATGCAGAAGAAGAAGCAACTTGCGAGAGTGTTGTATCTTGCCATGATATTGTTGAAATTTGGAGCCTAAAATAAATCAGCACAGCAAACACAACGAGCAAACTAACAATAGGTAAGAGAATCGTAACTAAAAGCTTCTGCCTAAGACTTTTCAATCCTTTCATGCCAGCGTCC
>CAZOAS010000038.1:0-12471 GCA_964577745.1 uncultured Fervidobacterium sp. | reverse complement strand
GGAGGTGTAGCGATGAGAAAAACTAAGATAGTTGCAACTATTGGACCTGCTTGTGAATCCGAGGAAAATATAATAAAACTTGTGGAATGTGGTGTTAACGTGTTCAGATTGAACTCTTCACATGAGACTATAGATATACACAGAGAAAGAATACACAGACTAAAACGTGTCAGAGAAAAAGGATATAATTTTTCTATCTTACTTGACCTTGCAGGTCCAAAGATAAGAACAGGTAAATTCGAAAGTGAGTATGTAACATTAGAGAATGGAAGTACCGTTGAGATAGTGTGTGGCGAGGAATTCATTGGTAGCGAAAAAAGATTTTGGATCAATTACGGTAAACTCTATGAAGAAATAAACCCATCCGATAAAATTCTTATCAACGATGGTGCAGTTGCGCTTGTTGTTGAGAAAGTTATTGCTGGACAAAAAACTATTGTATGCCGTGTCGAAAGGGGAGGAACAATCACTCATAAACGTGGTGTTAATTTACCTGGTGTAGATATATCAATTCCTTCCATCACGGAAAAAGACAAAGAATTCATAAAACTCGGTAACGAAGAAGGTATCGATTTCTTTGCGCTTTCGTTTGTTAGAAAAGCTAAGGATATTCAAGATGCAAAAGAATTGACAGATATTCCAATCGTAGCTAAGATTGAAACACTACAGGCACTTGATAATTTGGAAGACATCGTTATGAATGCCGATGCAGTTATGGTTGCACGTGGTGATTTGGGAGTTGAAATTCCAATCTCGCAAGTACCAATCGCTCAAAAAAGGATAATAGAGATAGCTAACTTGTACAAAAAACCAGTTATCACAGCAACTCAGATGCTTGAAAGCATGATAAACAATGCAACACCAACAAGGGCAGAAGTTACAGATATTTCGAACGCGATACTTGATGGTACGGATGCTATTATGCTCTCAGCAGAAACTTCCATAGGAAAATATCCATGCGATGCTGTTAGAGTCATGGACGAAGTTGCTAAAAATACGGAGAACTACATGGAAGAATACGAAGCCTTCAGGTTAGACTGGCTCAAAGAATACTCTTCAAGTTTCGATGTCTCAAGTGCAATTTCTTACGCAGCAACGACTTTGGCAAGAAACGTTGAAGCTAAACTTATAATAACGGCGACAAACACTGGCTCAACAGCTATAAACGTTTCTAAGTACAAACCTTCGATACCCGTTATGGCTGCAACCAACAATCCAAGAACGTATTACAGACTCTGCTTAAGTTGGGGAGTCATACCAGTTATGTTGGAAGAAAAACTCACAACAGATGAAATGATAGATAGCGTTATAAACAAAGCTAAGCAACTTGGATTTGCGAAGTCCGGTGATAAAGTGATAATTGTTGCAGGTATCCCATGGGGTAAACCGGGAACAACGAATACAGTGCAAGTACAACAAATAAAATGATGTTAGCTTCAAAAAATTAATACGAAATCCATAAATTCCTACTTGAATTTAACAAGATAATTGGTATAATATACCACGTAGCAGTATCTTCCGTTTAAAATCGAAAAATACAATATAAAGGAGGAAGCGGTCATGGCAAAATGCGAAATTTGCGGTAAAGAACCAAGAGCCGGTAAAAACGTTAGCCACTCAAACAGACACACAAACAGATGGTTTAAACCAAATGTTCAAAAAGTAAGAGTACTTTGCGAAGATGGAACAGTTAAAAGAATGAACGTTTGTACAAGCTGCTTAAAAGCAGGAAAAGTGAGAAGATACGTAAGCAAATCACAATCCGTAGCAGTGGAGGCATAAAAAGCGGGGATACCCCCGCTTTTTTTGAAGTATGATGTTCAGAGTGAAGAGAAGTTACAAATTATTTATTACATCAATTGCAATTTTAAGCACAGTCTTTGTGCTTTTTCTTTTTTTACATCAACTTTCGAAAGTAGCTTTGATTATCTCATCAATAGCTTATGCAGGAGTCTTGCTTCTAACAGCAGAAGCTTACTTCTTTTTCGTGGAATTGGAAAATTTATCCATTAAAAGCATGTATTTCAAACTGAAATTAGATGATATAATAGAAATTGATGATTCTTTTTTTGGAACAAGGATTCGAACACGTTGGAAGGTTTATTATTTACCACCGATGGAAAAAATGAGTATTTTGAAAGAACTTGTTAAAAATAGTAAAAAAGAGTTTAATATGTTCAGAACAAGAAGAATGGGAAATGGGGATGAGCTGTAGTGGAGAGTAGAAGAACTTACGCTATTATCAATGTAAGAAATTACTTGAACAATTTAAAATTCTTTCAAAATCATTGTGCACCAGCCAAGGTCATGCCCGTGGTTAAAGCAAATGCATATGGACACGGTGCTGTGCAGTTAGCGCGTGCCGCTGAAAGAGCAGGTATTGATTACTTTGCCGTAGCTTTTCTTGAAGAAGCTATAGAATTAAGAAAACATGGTATATCAAAAGATATACTTGTCTTTAATTATGTTGAACCGGACATGCTTCACATCGCTCAACAAAACAATATCACAATAACACTTTATTCTTGGGAACAGCTTTGGAGATACACAAAACAAATTTGGCGACCAAAAGTACATATAAAGATAGATACCGGAATGCGAAGACTCGGTGTGATGCCTGAAGAAGCAAGGGATTTTTTGGATGCTGTCAGAAAAGCTGGCTTTGACGTCGAAGGTGCTTACACACACTTTGCCGTTGCAGATAGCTTGGATGAAGAAGATGTGCAATTCACCAAAGAACAAGCTCAACTTTTTGAAAAATTGGATTTAGACGTGCGTATAAAACACGTGTGCAACAGTGGTGCATCTGTTTCAAAAGTTGTCAATTGCTTTGATTACGTAAGGGTAGGCATAGCAAGTTATGGATTACAACCAAGCGATAGTGTTTACAGTAACGAATTGAAGCCTGTACTAACTTGGAAGAGTGTTGTTTCACATGTAAAAACAATTCAGCCCGGGGATAGTATAAGTTACGGTAGAACGTTTAAAGCCTTCATGGAGATGAAAATTGCGACTATACCAGTGGGTTACGCAGACGGTTACTGGCGTCATCTTTCCAACAAAGGTTACGTACTTATCCACGGTGAGAAATGTCCAATCGTTGGACGAGTTTGTATGGATCAATTCATGGTCGACGTATCACACCTTGATGATGTGAAAATAGGTGATGAAGTAGTTCTGATAGGAAAGCAAGGAAATAATGTCATAACCGCTGAGGAGATTGCAAAACTTGTTGGCACAATAAATTACGAAGTTACGTGTCGAATATCTGAAAGAGTACCAAGAAAATACGAGGGGATGGAATTGTGAATTTACCTAAGGAATTGCTTGAAAAATTACGAACACCGTACGTTGAAGAACTTGATAAATTCATCGAAAGAGAAATAGATGGAATATTCAAAGTCAAAAGCAAGAAATTACAAGAAACCAAAGACGGTAAGAAATTTTTGCTTTTAACTCTCGAAGACCGTACCGGTAGCGTTAGAGCGGTGGATTGGTACAACGCGGAAAAGAACGACCAAGTGTTGCAAACTGGTACGGTAATTAGTGTCACAGGTAAGGTCGTCTATTTCGATGAAAGATTACAAATAAACATATCGAATTCAGAAACGGCGATAAAAAAACTTTCGGAATCAGAGTACGATATTGAAAGATTCGTATCTAAAGCGACAAATCCAGAAGAAATGTTTAAAGAACTCTTGAATATCATTGGGAGCATCAAAGATAAGGATTACAAGAAATTGCTCGAAATGTTCTTCGTTGAGGATAAGAGTTTTGCAGAAGCATTTAAAAATGCTCCAGCAGGAATGCGTATACATCATGCATATATAGGTGGCTTACTTGAACATTCTCTAAATGTTGCTAAGATGGTTGACCAAGTTTGCACACTTTATTCACAACTTGACAGAGACCTTTTAGTAACAGGAGCGCTTTTACACGATATTGGAAAGGTTAAAGAATATACCATTAATCAACGTGGTATCGAAGTTACAACGGAAGGCGAATTACTTGGGCATATCATAATGGGTGTTGAATACATTAGCCAGAAAGCCAGAGGACTTTCGTACGAGAAAATCCTCAAATTGAAACACCTTATAGCATCACATCACGGTGAGTTCGAATGGGGAGCTCCCGTTGTACCAAAGACCGCCGAAGCGCTTGTTTTACATTACATAGAGAATATGGATTCGAAGATAAATAGAGTGTTTCAAATCATAGAAAAAGAAGACAACGGAAAAGAATGGAGTGAGTATGATACAAATCTTAGCAGAAGGTTCTTACTCAAGTGATAGGAAAATAAGCAAAGACTTCCAAGAGTGGTGATAATATGGCGACGAAAAAGACTCAGAAAAAGACAACGAGCAAGTCAGAAAACAAAGAAAAATCCACGAAAGTTGCGAAATCTGTCAAGCATGAAAACTATAATTCAAATGCTTCAACGGTTATAATCGTTGAATCTCCTGCAAAGGCTAAGACCATAGAGAGTATCCTCGGAAAAGATTACCAAGTTATATCCTCTAAAGGTCATGTACGAGATTTACCTCAGAAAGAATTCGGCGTTGACCTTGAATCATTAAACATGGAATTTGAAATAATCCCGGGCAAAGAACCGGTGGTTGAACAGATAAAAAATACAGTTAAAGGGAAAGACGTATTACTCGCTTCAGACCCTGATAGAGAAGGTGAAGCGATAGCTTGGCATCTTGCTACATTACTTAACGTGAAAGGTAAAAACAGAATAACGTTCTCTGAAATCACCCCCAAAGCTATTCAAGAAGCTGTAAAATCACCAAGAGAAATCGATATGAACAAAGTAAATGCACAACTTGCAAGACGTGTGCTCGATAGAATCGTTGGATATAAGATAAGTCCTTTGCTGTGGAAGATACTGAAAGATGCAAAGAGTGCTGGACGTGTCCAATCTGCAGCACTTAAAATAATCTGTGAGAGGGAAAGGGAACGTTTCAAATTCGTCCCACAGAAATACTACAAAGTCTGGGTAGAAGTTGCTGGTTTAAAAGCGAATTTAACAAAATTAGGCGATAAAAAATTAAAGCCAACCGAAATTACCAAAGAAATCGCCGATGATGTTTTGAAGAATGTAAAAGAAGTTGAACTGTTTGATATAGACATAAAAGAGGTCAAGAAAAATCCACCACTTCCATTTATTACAAGTACACTTCAACAAGATGCTTCGAGTAAACTTGGCTTTTCAGTTGCAAAAACGATGAAGATAGCTCAAGAACTGTACGAAGGTGTTGATACTCCGGAAGGTCATATTGCTTTCATAACTTACATGCGTACTGATTCTACAAGGATATCAGACGAAGCAAAGGAAGCTGCTGAGAACTTCATCACATCACATTTCGGTGAACAATACCTCGGTGAGGAAGGTAAAAGAAAGACGAAAGAAAAGAGTAAAACAAAGGTTCAGGATGCACATGAATGTATAAGACCTGTAAATGTGACACTCACACCCGAAAAGGCTCAAAAATTACTTGATAAAGACCACGCAAAGCTATACGAACTAGTCTGGAAAAGGTTTTTAGCATCTCAGATGAGTAGTGCGGTATATAAACAATACAGCTACGATTTCAAAAGTGGTGATTATATATTCGAAGCCTCGATTCGTGAGAGGATATTCGACGGATTTGAAGCCGTTTACAGTACAGATAACGAAGTCAGTGAAGAACACAAAGAATTAAAAGTTGGAGAAAGTTACAAAGTTGAACCTAAAACTGCAGAAGCAGAAACAACGCCACCTGATAGGTACAGTGAAGCAGCACTCGT
Source organism: uncultured Fervidobacterium sp. (assembly GCA_964577745.1). Taxonomy (GTDB): domain Bacteria; phylum Thermotogota; class Thermotogae; order Thermotogales; family Fervidobacteriaceae; genus Fervidobacterium. Next base: position 6,681 of record CAZOAS010000038.1, on the reverse strand, counting down.
TAAGGTACTGGAAAGCGAAGGAATAGGCAGACCGAGTACGTACGCCACTATAATCCAAACACTTTTAGACAGAAAATACATCGTCAAAAACCGTCGTACTCTCGTTCCAACTGTACTTGGTTTTGTGGTTAACGATTACCTTGAAAAGAGATTTCCAGATATAGTCGATAAAGGATTTACAGCCGAAATGGAAAAACAACTCGACGAAATAGAAAACGGTGCGAAATCTTGGAAAGAAGTAATAAAGAACTTCCTTAAAGAATTCAGTAAAGACTTACAAAACGCACAAAAAGAATTTTTCACAATAGACTACGAAACGAATAAACTATGTGAAACGTGCAACGAACCATACCACCTACGTGTTGGAAAATACGGACTTTACTTGAACTGTCCAAAATGTAAAGTGAATAAATCGATAAAAACGGACGAATTTGGTGTACTCCTCGATGGAAAGATGAGCTTTATAGAAGAAGCCCAGGAAGGTACAGAAGAAACAACCGAAGATAACGAAAATCAAGCAAAAGCTAAGAAATTTTATAAAAAGACCACAAAGACCACAAATCAACAATCAAAATCAAAGAACCGCAAATCGTAAGTCGGACTCCGGATTCCGGTTTCCGGACTTCGGTAAAAGGAGTGATTCCGTGCTCTGGGCTATAGGAGATGTGCATGGCTGCCGGATTGCACTTGAGCGTTTAATATCAGATATATCACCTACCGAAAACGACAAATTGATATTCCTTGGTGATTACATAGATAGAGGCCCAGATTCTAAAGGTGTGGTCGATTATCTCATCGAACTTTCAAAGCGTGTCAATTGTGTTTTTCTCAGAGGTAATCACGAACAGATGCTCTTGGACGTTGTCGATAACGGTGATGATACATACCTTTGGTTGATAAACGGTGCGCAAGCAACATGGCGAAGTTACGGTAATCTTCAATTGTTGATTTCAAACGAAGAACATATGGAATTTTACAGAAACACGAAATTTTACCATATAGAGGATAATTACTTATTTGTACATGGTGGAGTGCGACCGAAAGTTCCAATCGATAAACAAGACGTGAGAGATCTAATCTGGATAAGGGAAGAATTCATAACAAAAAGTCATGGACTTGGTTACACTGTTATCTTTGGACACACACCATTTGAGGATGTATTAATTATGGAAGATAAAATAGGCATCGACACAGGTTGTGTTTACGGTGGAAAATTAACAGCATACAATCTAACTTTATCCAAAAAAGTGCAGGTGAGTTGTGGAAATGAATAGTATATTGAGACCTATCATAGCTGGCGTATTAATGGGCTGGGCGAATGTGATACCGGGTGTTAGTGGTGGAACGATTGCTGTTATAACTGGTGTGTTCAAAAGGCTGATAGATGTAATCAACAACCTTATGAGTTTCAAAATCAAAAAGAACGATTTTGCATTTTTACTTCTCATCGGAATTGGTATTCTTTTTGGATTATTATCTGGGAGTAAGTTGCTTGCATGGTCGTTTAAGAATTACTCATTTTACACCTATAGCTTCTTTTTCGGACTGATACTGTTTTCTCTTATAGACTTTAAGAAAGATATCCCAAAATTCAGAATCGTAGAGTTTTTAATAGGAACGGCGTTGGTTATAATTCCATATCTTTACTCACATTCAAAACTTCAAAGTACTGGTACAGTGAACGTGAACTACTTTTTTCTCTTCTTATCAGGTGCGATAGCAGGTGGTTCGATGATACTCCCCGGTTTAAGTGGTTCACTTATGCTTATGATTTTAGGATTTTACGAAACGGCAATAAACACAGTTTCAAGACTTACAAATTTTGTGAGTTTCAGCATTAAAGATGCAATCTTCTTAATTGTACTTGGAATAGGTGTGTTATTTGGAATAGGTGTTATATCGAAAGTTTTAAAGATCTGGTTTGAAAAAGCAAAAGAATCGATTTTGAATTTCATACTCGGTTTAGTTGCAGGGTCTCTTTATCCGATAACACCATCTTTCCATGGTAATGGTAGCACATTTGGAATGTTACTTTGGATTGCGATAGGTAGTGTTGTTGTGTATTCTATAAGTTTAATTAAAGAATGATGTTATACAAGGGGGAAGTAGAATGAGTTACAAAGAAGAAGTAAGTTCGATACTTGAACAAGCAAAAAAAGAGATATCACAAGCTTCAAGTACAAAAGAACTTAACGATTTGAGAGTTAAATACCTTGGTAAATCCGGTGTTGTCACCGGTCTTATGAAACAACTTAAAGACTTACCAGCTGAAGAAAAGCCAGTTTTTGGTAAAATTGTTAACGAATTGAAAGAAAACATAGAAGCACTCCTTGAAGAGCAAAAAGAGAAATTATCGGAGCTTGAGAAAGAACAGATATACAAGAAACTCTGGGTTGACCCAACAATGCCAGGTGCACGCAGATCTGTTGGACACTTACATATTCTAACAAAAGTCAGAAAAGAACTCGAAGACATTTTCATATCAATGGGCTTTTCTGTTGTCGAAGGTCCAGAAGTGGAAACACCATGGTTCAACTTCGATGCATTGAACACACCAGAGTGGCATCCTGCACGTGATGAACATGATTCATTCTATATAAACGAAGAATACTTGTTAAGAACGCACACATCTCCAGTTCAAATAAGAACAATGTTGTCAAGAAAACCACCACTCGCTATAATTTCGCCAGGTAGAGTATATCGAAGAGATTACGATGCCACACACCTTCCCATGTTCACACAAATGGAAGGATTGTACGTAGATCACGATGTCACAGTCAAGCATCTAAAATACTTCCTTGAAGAATTTGCAAGAAGATTACTCGGTGAAAATACGAAAATCAGATTGAGACCAAGTTTCTTCCCATTCACAGAACCAAGCTTTGAAGTGGATATATACTTCAACAACAGATGGTTTGAAGTACTTGGTTCTGGTATGGTACATCCAAACGTATTCAAAAATGTTGGTTACGATCCAGAAGAATGGAAAGGGCTCGCTTTCGGATTTGGAATAGAAAGAATTGCAATGGTTAAGTACGGAATTAAAGACATTAGAGACCTTATTAGAAACGACGTAAGGTTCTTGGAAAATTGGTAAGATTTGGTAAGGCAATAATTTTAACGGAGGATAAGATGGTATCAGGCTTACTCTTAGTTGACAAAGAAAAAGGACCAACTTCGCATGATATAGTAGATAGAGTAAGAAAAATATTAGGTATAAAACAAGTGGGACACGCGGGGACACTTGACCCATTCGCAACAGGTTTGTTGGTCATAGGGCTTGGAAAAGCGACAAGATTATTGGAATACTTACAAGGTGAGACGAAAATTTACAACGTCAAAATGCAACTTGGAATCATCACGGATACATTCGATATTACCGGACAGATAATGGAAGAACACCCCGTGAAAGTTACCGAAGATGAGATACTCAAAGCTATCAATTCATTCATCGGTACATACAAACAAGTACCACCAGCGTATTCGGCAAAGAAGTATCAAGGTAGAAAACTTTACGAACTTGCTCGGGAAGGTAAGATAATTAACCTACCACCTCGGGAAGTGAGTATATACGAAATTGCTGATATCAAAATAGAGCTTCCCTATGTTGAATTTAAAACAAAAGTATCCTCTGGAACATACATAAGAAGCTTGTGCATGGATATAGGATATGCGCTCGGATGCGGGGCAACAGCTGTCGAATTAAGAAGGATACAAGTTGGTAAATTCAAAATCGAAGATGCCGTGAAACTGGATAAAAGTGATACACCTGATAAGTTGATTAGTCACATAGTCCCGATGGAAAAGATACTTGATTTTCCGAAATTGCACGTTAACGACAGAGATAAAATTTACAATGGTATACATCCAAAAGTTGATGATATAATATCAATGGATGATTTTGCTAAAGATGATTTGATCCAAGTAATATGGAACGGACAATTAGTTGCTGTAGCGATAGCAGAACGAAATTCTGATTTTATAAAAACATTGAAAAGACAACAAAGAAACGAACGCATAGCTACGCTAAAAAAAGTTTTCAAAATGGATTCCGATACGAAAATTGAGGAGGAATAACAATGAAAGTTGGAATCGTTGGACTTTCGCAAGTTGGTAAGACAACAATATTTTCACTTTTAACGGGAATAGAAGTTGATTTATTCTCACAAGAACATCAAAGAGGAACAGCAAAGGTACATGATAAGAGAGTTGATATACTCACGAAGATGTACGAACCGAAGAAAGTCACGTATGCTACACTGGAATTTTTCGATACACCCGCTTTGAAGATAAACGATAAGAAAGAGAGAACAGCGGTTTTCAACTTGTTACAAAATGTCGAAGCGATGCTGATAGTTGTTAGAGCATTCAAAAACAATGCCGTACCTTATCCAGAAGTGGAGAAACCAATCGACCAATTGAAAGCTACTCTCGATGAATTTCTGTTCAGAGACCTCGATGTTGTAACAAGCAGAATAGAACGCTTGGAAAATGCTAAAAGAAAGCTCGAACCGAAAGAAGAAATCGAGCTTAAACTATTGAAAAGAATACAGGAAGCACTCGAAAACGAACAACTGCTTTCCAAAATCGAACTTTCGGAAGAAGAAAAGAAAATGCTTGGAGGATTCTCACTTGCAACACTTAAACCTATAGCCGTTGTCGTTAACCTCGACGAAGAACAATTCACAGAAAAAGCATACGAAACAAAGAACGATATCGTTGAGCTATGTGAAAAAAATGGCTTTGCTTACGTTGAGTTATGTGGAAAACTTGAAATGGAACTGAATGCATTAAGTGAAGAAGAAAAGATGGAATTGCTCAAAGACCTGGGAACAGAAGAAACTGGTATTCAAAGGTTATCAAACGCTCTTTATAAACAATTTGGACTAATTTCATTCTTCACGGTTGGAAAAGATGAAGTACGAGCATGGACATTGAGGAAAGGTGCGACAGCTGTCGACGCAGCAGGAGCTATACATACAGACCTTGCAAGAGGATTTATCAAAGCTGAAATCATAAAGTACGATGATTTGACAAAACTTGGTTCAGAAAAGGCAGTAAAAGATGCTGGATTGATGAAATTGGTAGGAAAAGAGCACATCGTAGAAGACGGTGATATAATTACAATTAGATTCAATGTTTAAAAAACTGAACTTGATAAATTAGGAAGGGGTGTAATTATGCCTAAAACAGATCCAGTTGTAAAAGTGAACGAAAATGTATACGTTGTTAGAGACAGGGTCGTCGCCGTTGTTCCAATAAGCTCAACTATCTCAAGAAGGATAAGAGCAAGTAACCAACTTGGTGGAAAGATGGTGAACCTTTCGTACGGAAAAGAATGTCAAACGGTCATATTCATAAACAGTGGGCACAGCTTACTCCTTGCAGAACCAGCAAAAGAAGTCAAAAAAAGAATATGGGGTGAGTAATTACACAGGATGTCTGAATTTGAAAGGATAATATTCAGAACGAACAAAAATAACAGGTACAGTGTAACAGCTATCGTTGGAGCTATACTATCGAGGATAAGCATAGAAGTAATAGAGAGCAAGAATATAAACGATATACTACAGTACCCAGTTAAGGGTACTGTAGTTGCTTATTCATTTATGAGCTTTGATTTAGACACTGTTATCGATGAAGTTGATAAGTTAAAACAAAAAGGTTACACGTTGATAGCTGGTGGACCGCATGTAACTGCCAACCCCCAAGGTATGTTAAATTTAGGATTTGACTACGTATTCATAGGTGATGGTGAAGAAAATATAGTTAAATTCCTTTCTGGCGAACGCCCAGCAAATAGAATATTCGACGGAATATCAAAGAGGATTAACCTTGATGATTACCCACCAATTTGCGAAGAAAAAAGATTATTTATGCCCATAGAAATCTCCAGGGGTTGTCCATTCAACTGTGGTTACTGTCAAACACCAAGACTTGCTGGAAAGTTAGTTAGGCACCGAAGTATCGAACAGATAGTCGAATACGAAAAAATATCTGTTAAATACGGAAAAACAGTTGCAAGATTCATAACACCTAATGCATTTGGATACATGAGTAAGAACGGTGTAACTCCGAACCTTCAAGCAATCGACGAACTATTATTTAAAGTCAAATCCACGGGAGTAACTGAAATATACTTCGGTACATTTCCATCCGACGTCAGACCAGAGAGCGTGACAGATGAAGCAGTAAAAATAATAAAAAAATATGTCAATCACGATTACATAGTTATTGGTGCGCAAAGTGGAAGTAACAGGATACTCGAAATGATTCAAAGAGGGCATACCGTTGAAAAAGTTGAAGAAGCTTTGGAAATATTGGCTCAGAATGGTTTCTATGCCAAAGTCGACTTTATCTTCGGTTTTCCTTTCGAAACAAAAGAAGACGTGGAAGAAACATTCAATTTTATAGAGAAAATTGTTAAAAAATACAACGCAAAGATACACGCACACACATTCATGCCATTGCCAGGAACACCATTGTGGTCTGCAGGGCCAGGCATTTTAAAAGATTATCATTACAAATTCCTTGGAAAATTAGCATCCCAAGGCATCCTTGATGGATACTGGGCAAAACAAGAACAACTTGCAAAAAAAGTCGTGAATGCAAAATTTGATTGATGCAATTAATTCAATAATTAATCAAAAACAAAAGGTATGGTAAAGCACGCTTTTTTAT
>CAZOAS010000037.1:0-14137 GCA_964577745.1 uncultured Fervidobacterium sp. | reverse complement strand
AGGCAAAGAGGTACGATGGGATATGTGGGTTGAGGAAATGTTATTTGATAGGGATGAATATAAAAAGCAAAGATAGGAAGGTAGAATGGGTAGTTGAAGTAAAATGACTAATTTTTTGAATGTTATATCTTCAAATTCAAAAGGAGGTCTGGTGTATGCCATCTTGTCCATCTGTTCAAAAGAATCTTCAAAGTTGCAGTTGCACTTACACGTCTTGCGATAAGCGTGGGAAATGCTGTGAATGCGTGGCGTATCATAGAAGTCTTGGTGAGGTTCCCGGTTGTTTCTTTTCAAAAGAGGGAGAACGTACGTGGGATAGGTCAATTGAGAATTTTATAAAAGATAAGATGAAAAATAGGTGATAACATGAGGGTTACCATTCTTTGCAACGATGTAGCTAAGGAAGGTTTTTTAGCTGAGCATGGTTTGTCTTTGCTTATAGATGAAGAGACGTTATTTGATACTGGTCAGATAAATGCCACGTATGAAAATGCAAAACGCTTAAATGTTGATTTTTCGAAAATTAAGCGTATTTTCATAAGTCATGGGCATTACGACCACATTGGTGGGCTTACAAGAATTATCAAGTATATGAACAAGCCAAAGTTGTATATTTACAGGAAGGCACTTGTGCCTAAGTATTCTGGCAAGAAGTACGTTGGATTTTCTGGTGATTGGACAGAAATCGAAAGGTTAGCTGAGATTGTTTTTATTGGCCATCAAACTCACCTAGATGGATTTGAGATAATATCGAAAATAAATACCGATGTTTCAATCATTGATGATAAATTCACCGTTGGTGAGGAGAAAGATACATTTGATGACGAGTTGAATTTGTTCAAAGATGGTGTACTTTTTACCGGATGTGCACACAGAGGTGTTGAGTATGTTTTCCAAGAGGCTTTAAGTAGAGGATACGATGTTAAAGTCGTTGTCGGTGGTTTTCATCTCATCGATGCTTCGCAAGAGCGTATTGTGAAGATAGCTGAGCTTTTCAAAAAGCATAACGTTAAAGTCATACCTTTGCATTGTTCCGGTGAGAGAGCAACGGAGGTATTTAAAAGTTATTTGGGAGATAATTGTTTGATTTACAAAGCGGGAGATTCTTTTGAGCTTTTTTAAAATTTAGGGGGGATATGCGTTGTTGCATGAGAAGATATTGGAGAATGTCAAGAAAGTAATCAAAGGTAAAGATGAACAGATAAAGATAGTTATTGCTGCTATGTATGCAGGTGGGCATGTTCTTTTGGAAGATGTACCGGGCGTTGGAAAAACGATTCTTGCACGCTCTTTGGCTATTTCTCTGGGACTTGATTTTAAACGTGTGCAGTTCACACCTGATTTGTTGCCAACTGATTTAACGGGATTATCGATTTACGATAAAAAAGAAGAGGTATTTAAATTCAGAGAAGGACCGATATTCACAGATGTCTTACTTGCTGATGAGATCAACAGAGCAACACCAAGAACTCAATCAGCCTTACTTGAAGCGATGGCTGAAGGTCAAGTTACGGTCGATGGTGTTACGCACAAATTGTCGAAGAATTTCTTCGTTATTGCAACGCAAAATCCTATTGAGTACGAGGGAACTTTCCCGCTTCCCGAAGCTCAACTTGATAGGTTTATGGCAAGAATTTCGTTGGGGTATCCAGACAAAGATAGTGAGATTGAAATACTTGACAGTCAAAAAGTAAAGCATCCAATCGAAGATTTAAAAGCCGTTGGAAGTGTGGAAGAGTTTACTCAGGAAAAGAAAAAGGTTAGAGAAGTAAAGGTCAGTGATGAAGTTAAGAGGTACATCGTCGAGTTGACAGAAGCGACCAGAAACCATGAATCGTTAAAATATGGTGCAAGTCCAAGGGGAAGTTTATCACTGATGCATATGGCTATGGCGTGGGCTTACATCAACGATAGAGATTACGTATTGCCAGATGATGTCAAGAAAGTGGCTCCGTATGTGCTCATACACAGAATAATCCAAACAACGGAATCAAAGATATTGAGAGAGACAAAAGAGGATATAGTTGAATACATACTTCAAAAAGTGCCTGTCGTTGAAGGTAAATAAATTAGCTTTGTTTAGAGAATGCAAAAAACGATAATAACACCATAAACGAAGTTAATACAATCGCCGGTCCGGGTGGGACGTCGAAGTAATATGCTATTAAAAATCCGAGAAACGAAGTAAAGAGATTGAACACCACAGATTTTGTAATGGCGTTTCTTAGTGATTTAGCGTTCCGTTTTGCAAAGACTCCAGGTAAGACTAAGAATGCACCCATGACAACGACACCGGCGATTTTCAACGATGCAACGACGACAAACGATATGCTCAATAGTATGAGAAGTTTTATTACCTTTGTTTTTATACCGTAAAACTGTGCCATCGCTTCGTCGCTTATCCAGTACGAAATCTCATACGATTTTGCTATGATTAGACCAAGAGTTATGAAAGTCACAATTGAGAGAAAATACACATCCTGAGTTGAAATGAGTAAGAGATTACCAAAAAGGTACGACATAACATCGGAAGTGTATCTATCAGTTTTTGAAAAGAGAATTATACCAATCGACATGAACACAGGTAGCAACATCCCAATAACCGTACTTTCGGCAAGTTTGGATGTTTGATTCAATTGGTAAATCGAAAACGCAAATATCACTGTTGCGATGATGGCACCTATGAATACGTTGAATTTCAAAAGCACGGCAAATGCCACGCCAGCAAATATTGCATGTGCCAATCCATCGCCTACGAACTCCATTTTTTTGTACACGATGATTGGAGATACAAAAGCTGTAAGCACAGATATAAGCAAAGTTGATATGAAAGATAGCATTAAAAATTCGTAATTAAGTATATCTTTTATGAATTCCATCTTATCACGCACCTTCAGATTTTTCGTGATTTAAATGCTTATGTTCACGCTCAAAGTGGTTATCGGATCTAATCCATATATCGAACTCTCCGAAGATTTTCTTTAACTGTGATGGATCGATTTCACTTGTTGGTCCATGGCAATGCAATGTTTTATTCAGACACATCACACTTGTACACTTTTCAAAAATCATACCTATATCGTGGCTTACCATCAGTATGGTTATATTTTTTTCCATCCTAATTTCATTTATCAGTTCGTAAAATCTGGCTTTTCCCATCTCATCGACACCGGATTCTGGCTCATCAAGAATCAAAATATTTGGTCCGGAGATAAGAGCCCTTGCAAGTGAAACACGTTGATATTCTCCGCCCGAAAGTTTGCCCACTAATCTGTTACCGTATCCTTTCAATCCAACTTTCTCAAGTAAATTCTTCACTTTTTCTTGCCAATTCTTATCATGCCTTACGGGAAGTCTGACAAAATCGTACACAGACATTGGAAATTCTCTGTTAAAGAAAGACAGTTGGGGCACATACCCAACTGTCCCATTTAATGTAACCTCACCAGAGTAAGATATAAATCCCAGTAGAGCCTTTACAAGTGTAGTCTTACCGGCACCATTTGGTCCGATTATACCTGTGAATTCGCCCTTTTTTACTCGGAAAGAAACGTTTTTTAGTATATCGATATCTTCGATTTTCACGCTTAAGTTATTCACTTGTATAGCCCAATCCAATTAAATCAACTCACTTTTTCTCTCGGAGTGATTCTTGCAAGACTATATAGACATTTTCAAATAGAGCACTAATTTTTTGAGCTTTGATTGTGAATCCAAGAGGGTCTAATATCTTATGCTTAGTATTTAGTTCTTTTGCAATAGTACTTATTGTCGATGCATCAAATTGTGGACCTACAAAGATACCAAGCAATCTACTTGACCTTGCAGTATTTATTATATTCTTTATATGTTGTGTTGATGGTTGTTTCTCATGTCCCTCCTCAACAGAAAGCACTTTAATGCCGTATTTGTTGAAGAAATACAGAAACGATGGATGTTCGAGAATGACGACGGAACCTTTTGAGTTGCTAAGTAATTTATCCATTTTCGATGATATATCCCTTAAAGATGACAGGATTTCATTCGAATTTTTTTCATAAAAAGACTTGTTTTTACTATCGAGTTTAATAATCTCTTGAGTTATCTTAGGAACTATGTAATCAATCAAGAAATCCAAAGAAAGCCATACATGCGGGTTGTATTCGCCATGGTCCTCATCGCCCTGCAAAAGAAGGTTCTTTGGTATAACTTCACCTAAATAAACAACATTTTTGTATGTCTTAAGATAGGAATTATCCAGTCCAAGACCATTGGCGAAGATAATCTTTGCGTTTGACAACATCTTTACATCATTTACCGTCGGACTAAACGTATGTGGGTTACTTCCAGGTTTTATAAGCAACTGGACATCCATCTTATCTTGAACTATCTGCTTAGTGACAAGATAATAAGGATTTATCGTCGTTACAATCGTATTCGAAACCGAAATCACCGTAAAAATCACTAATAAACAGAACATGATGAATTTACTAAATCTCATTATACACCTACCTCCTTTTGGGAAAATTGAGATAATTCTTGGCATTCTTTACATAGACCTGTGAAGAATATGAAATGTTCCGATACCTTAAACCCAAGGTGAGCTTCTATATACCTTTCGTAATCCTCTATCAAACACTCATCAAGCACAAAAAGCTTCTTACAATTTTCACATTGAAAAAAGTGTTTGTGCTCAACTGAGACATAGTAATATTTGAAATCGTTTAAAACAAAGTATTTTACCTGACCTTCCTCGTAGAGATAATCAAGCGCTCTGTAAACAGTCGTTAAGCTCATCTCATCCAGCATTTTTGAAATCTCATACGCAGTCAGAGGTGTATGAGACTTAACCAAAGTATCGTAAACTTGCTGCCTATTCTTAGTCATTTTCATAATTTTCACTCCTCATAATTTGCAAATGATTTTCATTTGCAAAATTAAGTATACCATCAAAAAGCAGAAAGTCAATAGCAAATTTTCAAAATCGACCCCTTGACACTCTCGAATTGATGTGATATTATTCTTATCGGCACGTGTGTGTCAGAAAAAACTGATAGGTGACCTGGTAGCTCAGCAGGTAGAGCACCTGACTTTTAATCAGGGGGTCGCGGGTTCGAATCCCGCCCGGGTCACCAGAAATAGGTGCGAGAGTGGCGGAATTGGCAGACGCGCTGGACTTAGAATCCAGTGGGACTGATAATCCCGTGAGGGTTCAAATCCCTCCTCTCGCACCAAAGGAAGGTTAAAACGAGCGGGTGTAGCTCAGCGGTAGAGCACTTGCTTGCCAAGCAAGGGGTCGCGGGTTCGAAACCCGTCACCCGCTCCAGAAAAAATGGAGAAGAGAATAAGCAAAAGACCAAGATATGCCGAGGTGGCGGAATTGGCAGACGCACATGGTTGAGGGCCATGCGGTCATTGGGACCGTGCGGGTTCAAATCCCGCCCTCGGCACCAGCGTACCAGAGGCGGTGGACTCTCCATCGTCTCTTTTGTTCATCGGTAAATGGTGGACGGTGAACGGTGAACGGTGAACAGTGAACAGTGGAAACTAAATACTTAGTTATTCATGAAAATTTTTCTTGCAATCCGATACCGGTAAATCGCAACTAATCGATTATCGGGGGCGAACGGTTTCGACGGGGGTAAGCTCTCTCAGGAAGCGAGCCGAGGTTGCCTGCCGTCCTCGTTAAAAAACGGCAGGGAAAAAGATAAGTGCCAACGAATACGTTCCTCTTGCTGCTTAATTAGAATAGGCAGCCGTCCTCTACGAAAGCTGGCTGGTCTTTCGTAGATGGGCGTGACCCTACCAGCCAGGTAGTCAGAATGCGCCTCACGTTCTGAACTACCTTACTCAGTGAGGCTGGTCAACTTAGAGCCTGTCTGTGGGCGCTAAGTTGATGAGAACCAAAACACAGACTGCGCTCGGAGATGCCTGAGACGGTTTACTTTCGGACGCGGGTTCGATTCCCGCCGCCTCCACCAAAGGTTTGAATCATTTTTTAAGCAGACTATAGGTCTGCTTTAATTTTATTTTTAAGGATGTGGTGGATGTGAGGTTTGATGAATTGGATTTTAATTTCTTAGAGAAGTGTTTTTCCATGTATACGTTTAAAAATGGTATTGAGTATTTTAATATTGGTGCGGTCGTAAGAGCATTCGAAGATGGCAAAAAGATATTTGGATTTGTACAGGGAAGTCAAGTTCAACCGTATTATGTTGAGCTTTACTTCTCTGATGATGGTTATTTAAAGTCAAATTGTACTTGTCCTGTAAAGCATGATTGTAAGCATGCAGCTGCTTTAGGTATCTATTACGTTAAAAACAAAACATCCGTCGTCGATGTATCAAGAACTTACGATGTGATTAAGTTATCTGAGCATGCGAAGTTTTTAGATGTCATCGATGTTCTTTTGCACATCCAACCAGAACTTGCCGATGGATTCAACCTTGCTTTTCGAATTTTAAACAAGGATTGGAAAGAGGTTAAGAAGTATTTTAACAAACAAATTCAAGTCCTTGTTGAAAAGGCAAATGTTCTTTTTGAAAAGAATATACAGTTCAGTTATCTTGAGTTGAGAGAGTTATTCAACGTCGTTGATTATTTGGTTAAAAACAGGCAATACGATTTTGCCACTGATTTGCTCGTTGATGTTCTTGAAAATTTAGCTGTTGAAATTCAAGTTGTTTATTCCGGTCTTGTTCACATGTTCTATGATGTTTTCGATTATATATTCACAAGCATTTATAAGCTTTTTTCTAATTTGAAGTCTTACCAAAGGGCTGTTGTTGTAGGAAGACTTCTTTTGATTGCGCAGAGTAAGTTGACTTCAGACGAAGTGTACCAGGTAATTGGAGAACGAATTGTTGAGTTTGTAACATACGACGTTTCAAAATTACAGAATAGCTCGAAGAAAGGAAATGAAGCGTTGAGAGATGGAAGTACGTTAAATACAGAGTACCAAATTCTTGCTTCAAAGCTTTTGAGTGAACTATTGAGAAGTAAAGCTTTGTCTTCGACAAGGTCAAAGCCAGATGAGGATATAAAAATTGAGAATGTTGAACATGCCTATGAGATCTTAAGAAGGATTAGGAGAAAACTTCGAGGGTATAGGGAGAGGAGAATAAAGGTTATAAAGCCTGTGAATATACCAGACGATTTCGAAGAGCCATATTTCGAGCTTTTGGATTATTTAGATAAAAATGATCCAGATTTTAGGTTTGATTACGAAGAGGCTTTCGATGCTTATTTTGTTTCCGATTTGGATTTTGATTCAAAACAAAGTGAGCTTGCCTTAGAGCTAATGAAAAAGCATGGCTTTTTTGAGACGTTTATTAGCGATATTTTTAATAAAACAGAAGGACTTATCATTGTCGCTAAGCTTCTCGTAGCTCATGGATATGTCAGTAAAGCTTTGGATTATGTACTTAGGTCTAAAAGCCTGAGCGAAGAAGTTGGTTTTGAGTTCTCTGCTATTGCTCATAACGAGGGTTTGGAAGAAGAAGCTGTGAAACTTTTTATAGATGGTGTTAAAGCTGTAGCCGATGATATACCAAGGCATTTTAATTACGAAGATATCGTAAAAGAAGATTTAGTTAACTTTGTTGTGGAAAGATTGAGTAATAGAGATTTTAGCAGATTAATTAATTATATGAAAAATGCTCTAAATAATGATCCAGAATTTTATTATGTGGTTTCTTTGATTCTTTCAGCTTATTTGAGGTTGGAAAGTAAAGATAAGAACATTGTATCCAAGATTTGTGCGTTGTTAGAACCTTATGTTGTTATATTAAATTCAAAGCATTTAAAAAGCATTATTTCAGGTTTATCGAAGGTTGATGAGAAACATGCATTTGATTTGTGTAGTTCGTGGATAGGTTTAAAACTTCCACAACACGGTACGAAAGATGAGATAGAAGATGTCCTTAGAGAGGTTAAAAATGCAATCCCTGAAGATAGTTGGGTGAAGTTAAGGTCCAGGCTTTTGGCTGAGTACGGAAATTCTGAGAAATTAAGAAAAATTTTGAAGGGTTTGAATTAGTTCAAATTTTGATGTTGGAGGAGTTATGGATTATGAAACCACGCAATATCGAATTTGAAATTACCACGGCTTGTAACTATTCTTGTTTGCATTGTTATTGTAACGCTGGTAAGAAGTCAAGGGTGGAGCTGAGTACTCAGGAGATTTTCGATGTTATCGACCAACTTGTGGAAGCGCAAGCCGAGATATTAGATATCGTCGGTGGAGAGCCTCTTTTAAGAAGTGATTTGCTTGAGATATTTGCCTATGGGAAGTCTAAGGGTTTGAAGATGCTTATGAATACTAACGCTTCTTTGGCAACGAAAGAAAAGGTGAAAGCTATTAGGGAAGTTGTGCCAGATTTACTCATTGGTGTGTCGATCGATGGTCCACAACAAGTCCATGAACAGATAAGAGGTAAAGGTACGTTTGAGAAGACGTTCAATGGCTTGAAGAATTTCTTAGATGCCGGGTTTGATGTCACTATTCTTTTTGTGGTGAATAAGTTGAATTATACGTATATTGACGATATGATTTCACTAGCTAAGGATTTAGGTGCAAATTTGTACGTTGATAGGTTTATTCCAGTTGGTCGTGGAGTGGCAAATAAGGATTTACTGTTGCCTACGAAGGAAATGGTAAAGTATGTTGCACAAAGGCTAAGAGAGTATATGGAAAATGATAATTCTGTAGAATTGTACATTGAGGAAAATATATTTGGTGAAGAAGAGTGTACTGCAGGTAAAACCCATGCTTCGATTCTTGTGGATGGAAATGTTGTACCATGCGGGCATTTTAGATATAATCCAGAATTTTACGTGGGAAATGTGAAGAGTGAGAGGTTCAAAGATATTTGGGCAAGGATTGATGAGGTTAGGAGTAAATTGTTACCGAAGCAGTGTTCAAGTTGTGCTTTGAATGGGAATGTTTGCGGTTCTGGTTGTTTAGCCGCTGCGTTGTTTGATGAAAGACATTTTGATAGCGTGATTTGTAAGCTTTAATGAAAAAATGAAAAAAGTCCCATGGAGAATTCCATGGGACTTTTCTTTTTTTAAATTGCCTTATTACATTGCGTGTTCGTCTGTTTGAACTTCTTTCTTTGCTTGACCACTGACTCTAACTGGCTTATCCTTTGTTGCTTCTTCAAGAGTAAGCAGTCTCTCATATCTTCTCGTAACATAGTCTTGAAGCTCGTCGATTATCTCTTGTGCATCTGGTCTTGAGAGCATAGCTTTGAATCTACCTTGCGATTTTATATAATCCGCAACTGGTCTTGGATTTGTTATTTTCTTTGTAACTCTGTAAACGCCTCTCTCGACTTCGTAAAGTGGCCAGTAAAGCGTTTCAACAGCAAGTTTACTTGTTTCAACTGCCTTATCGTCTGATACCCTCCAGAATCTTACACATGCTGAATATGCCGCTATGAACGCAGGTCCATCGAATTCAAGGGCTTTTTCTATTTTTCTCATGAAGTCAATTGGTTCAGAGATGGCAACAGTCGCAACGTAAACATTTTCGTGTGCTGCCATAATTTCAACTAAGTTCTTTTTAAGTTGGAGTTTTCCAGCAAGTTTCTTTCCAACTGGAGCCGTTGTTGTATCTGAGCCCGGAGGCGTTGAACCGGATCTTTGGTTACCGGTATTCATGTAACCTTCGTTATCGTAAACGATGTATATGAATTTGTGTCCTCTTTCAACTGCACCAGATAGTGATTGAAGACCGATATCGTACGTTCCTCCGTCACCACCAAAGGCAAAGAACGCTAATTTTTTATCTTCAGGAATTTCTCCTCTTTTCTTCGCAGCTCTGAATGCTGTTTCAACACCGCTAATTGTCGCTGCAACATTTTCGAATGCGTTATGTATGTAAGGAACGTTCCATGCAGTATAGGGATATATCGTTGTCGAAACTTCAAGACAGCCTGTAGCAAGTCCAACAACTGGTTCATATCCTTTGGCTATAGCAGTCATTAATGCAAATTTTACTACATTGGGAGCTGCACAACCTGGACACATTCTGTGACCTTGTGTTATACCAGGGTTTTTATCGTAAAATAATTTTGCAAGTTCTATAGCATTTAATGGCATCTATTACACCTCCTTTGTCCTTTTACTCTCTAAGTCCGAGGTATCTTTCTTCATCGGCAATAAGATTGCCTTTGAATGCATCTTCAAATGCCTGTCTAATGTGAGTTGGTGTTATGTCTCTTCCACCAAGACCATAAACATAGCTTCCCATCTGTGGTCTTACAGCAACTTCGTAAAGTGCAGATTTGACAGTTTCATATAATGGCGCTTCCGCACCGAATGAAGCGGATCTATCGAGTACAACAACGGCTTTTCTTCCGTTGAGTATTCTTTGGTATTCTTCTTTTGGGAATGGTCTGAATATCCATGGTTTTACAAGTCCAACTTTCTTTCCTTCTTTTCTCATTTCATTTATTGTGTGTTTGATTGTACCTGCTGTTGAGCCGAGTGCAATCATTACGTATTCAGCATCTTCCATCATATATTCATCAACAAGATCGTATCTTCTTCCAGAAATCTTTGCGAATTCCTCTGCCACTTGTTTGAATACTCTTGGTACGTGCTTCATTGCTTCGATTTGTTGTCTTTTGTGTTCGAAATAGTAATCATACAAGTCGAGTGGACCGTATGTGACTGGTTTCGATGTATCAAGAAGTGGATTCATCTTTATTGGTTTTCCAACAAAGTTCTTGACAACTTCATCGTCAAGTGTCTCAACAACTTCAACTCCGTGGGATATGATAAAACCATCAAAATTGACCATAACCGGTAATCTTACGTCTGGATGTTCTGCTATTCTGTAAGCCATAACTGTGAAGTCGTAAGCTTCTTGAGCGTTCTCTGCCCAGAGTTGGATCCATCCACTGTCTCTTTCTGCCATAGCGTCGCTGTGGTCACAGTGAATGTTAATAGGACCAGAGAGTGCTCTATTTGCAACTGCCATAACAATCGGTAATCTTAATGAAGCGGCTATGAAAACAACTTCGTGCATAAGAGCAAGTCCTACAGAAGCTGTAGCTGTGAAAGCTCTTGCACCTGCAGCTGATGCACCAACAACAGCACTCATAGCAGAGTGTTCACTTTCAACTGGAATCATCTCGGTATCGACTACACCATCGGCAACGTATTTTGCAAAGTATTCAACAACAGGTGTTTGTGGAGTAATAGGATAGGCAGCCACAACATCTGGGTTTATCTGTTTCATCGCGTAAGCTATTGCTTCTGCGCCTGTAATTGCTTGTTTTAATGGCATTTTCGCACCTCCTTACTCTTCAGCGAAGTCTGTTTCTGGTTTCATTACGATTGCACGTTTTTCTTCCGGAGCAGGTTGCTTTGTTTTCGGATCAATGCTCTTTGGACAGACATTTGCACAAAGTCCGCAACCTTTACAGTAATAGTAGTTGTATCCTCTCATCTTTGGTTTTCCATCAACAATTTCAACGACTATAGCTTGATCAGGACAGTACAACCAGCATTGCATACAATGGATACAATTTTCTGCTTGATATACTGGTCTCATTACTCTCCATGTACCTGTCTTGTATGCCTTGGCATTACCTGGCTCAACTATAAGACCACCGATTGGTAAGTCCTTCCAGCCTTTGAGTTCAGCCATTGCATATCACCTCTTCGTACCCTCTGTGAAGGGCTTTTATATTCTTTTGAACAATCTGTTCCCCAAACTTTTTCAAGAACATGTCTCTAATTTTGTCTTCGACGTATTTGAGTTCAATTACTCCTGTTACCTTTGCGATAGCACCAAGCATAACGGTGTTTGGTGTACCTCTGCCAAGTTCTTCAAGAGCAATATCTGTAGCTTTTACAACACACACTTTTCCTTTGAATCCGGACTTTTGTCTAACCCATTCAGGCGTCTTTACTGTGTTAACTATGAGAATCGTTTCTTCCGTTGTACCAGCCAATATGTCTGGATTTCCGAGGAGTGTATCATCGATAACTACAACAAGATGAGGAGTTTCAACTGAAGAGTGGAGCAAGATAGGTTCATCAGAAATTCTGTTGAACGCCTTCATCGGGGCTCCAGTTCTCTCTGCACCATATTCTGGAAAGGCTTGAACATATTTTCCCATGTCAAGTGCTGCTTCAGCGAGCATCTGTGAAGCACTCTTTGCACCTTGACCTGCACGACCATGCCATCTGATTTCAAAGATGTTTGCTGGCACGTTCCTTACCTCCTTTCAAAAGTTAAAGGTTTTTGTTTGCTTTTCTTGATACACTTTTCACAAATATATGCAATTTCCAAGACAATACCCCGAGATGCACATGCACCTCGGGGGAGTATTCGAAATAACTTACAGAGGTTATATTTTTAGATACATCTTGTAATCAGCATCTGGGAAGATATCGTCTACGTATTCCAGCCTCTGTAACTCCCCTATATTTATATTACCACTCTTTAGCATATCGTACAAGTTTAAAAATCGTTTAACATGCGTTTTTGTTCTGTTAACTGCATATTCCACACTTGTTCTTGTGGTCATTATAAACGCCCAGTCGCTTGATTGAGCTAATAATAGTTCTCTAACCATCTGATTCAAAACACGAATTTTTATTGGGTCACTTTCTTGGGCGTGTAACTTCGCCATTTCTGTCATCTTTTCAACCATTTCATGTAAGTGTGGATATATCCAATCGTTTGTTCCGTTTAACCACACTTCGTTGTATCCATTTGCTCCCCAACTTGATGCTGCTGGTGTGAGTATTTGCACTTTTTCTATCCAATCTACTACATCACATGCTCTTACGGGTCTTAATTTCTGACTTTTTGCAGCTTCTCTCATAAAGTATTCTATAAAGTATGGACCTTCAAACCACCAGTGACCGAATAACTCTGCATCGAACGGTGCAACAACAATTGGTTCAAGCCCTTCGAATAAGTTCATCAAATAATCGATTTGAGATTCTTTTTTCCTCAAAAAGTCTTTCGCATGCTCGTACGCTACGCCTTTCGCTTCATCGATATCGTAAAAATCTTTCTTTTCAAGTGGTACATCCTTGGCTGTTATCTTGTGGTATTTTATCCCCACGTTCATTCTCACTCCACTTGGATCGATGTACGGTTTTATGTAATCGTATTCTCTATCAAATCCGATGTCTCTGTAAAATTCTCTGTATCTTGAATCACCGGGATAACCTATCTGTGCACTCCAAACTTGTTCGGAACTTTCTGGATCTCTGGCAAATGCAAACACATTGTTTGGAGTGATAACAGGTCTGTAAACGCCGTATCTTGGCCTTTCATCAGCATACCAAAGTGCGTGAGAATCAACAAAGAAATATTCGATTCCGTATTCCGCCAAGTATCTATCAAGTCCCGGGAAATATGCACATTCGGCAAGCCAGATACCTCTTGGTTTAACACCAATGTGCCTTTCATATGTCTTTACCGCTTGCTCGAGTTGTGCTCTAATTGCTTGAGGATATTGCTCCATGAATGGTAAATACCCGTGTGTTGCATTACATGTGATTATATCTAAATAACCTTTTGAGAAATATTCTTTAAATCCATTGAGTATGTTTCGCTGATAAACATCCCTGAAAAGGTGTAGTGTTTCTTCGAAAAGGCTTAAATAATACTTTGCCATTTTATGTTTGGTTGGATGCTCAGACTGAGTTCTATGAACCTCTTTTCTTGCCAACTCCACTAACTTTTCGAGGTGACGCTCGTATTTATTTTGCAAATCTGTATTTGCAAGCATCTCCATTAATGGTGGAGTAATTGACATCGTCAATTTAACGGGAACTCTATCTTTTTCAAGTTCCCTGAACATTCGTAACAATGGAATATACGTTTCTGTTATGGCTTCAAACAGCCAATGCTCTTCCAAGAAGAACGGATATTCTGGATGGTGTACGTATGGTAGGTGAGCATGAAGAACGAACATTATCTGTCCACGTGGCATATTTACATCCCCTTCCCACTAAGGCGAATAACACTGATACTTCCAGCGCTTGAAATCCGAAAAAGATGTTCCATCCCTTGTACGGAACCTGGTATTCTCTCAACAATTGGTGTTAACATACCTCCAGATGGCATAACGATTCTCCTTCTCTTTCTTAAATCCATCCATCTTTCCCTTGTTGATTGACTTGG